>NZ_CANRNX010000036.1 GCF_947632075.1 uncultured Flavobacterium sp. | reverse complement strand
CTACCTCTCTAGAATGTTGCAAAAGGTTTTGTCCGTAGGATGAACGATATTTCATTCGGCCAACCGTTTTGATTAATTCAGGATGTAATCCGTGAATTCCTAAATCAATAACGGTACGTTTACCAGTTTCAATGATTTCTTCGTCGATTTGTTTGGCAGTTTTAGCTACAACTTCTTCAATTCTTGCAGGGTGAATACGACCGTCAGTAACTAATCGATGTAAAGCTAAACGAGCAATTTCTCTACGAACAGGGTCAAAACAAGAAAGGATAATTGCTTCTGGTGTATCATCTACAATAATTTCAACTCCAGTTGCTGCTTCTAAAGCTCGAATGTTTCTCCCTTCACGTCCAATAATTCGACCCTTCACGTCATCAGATTCGATATTAAAAACCGAAACACAGTTTTCAATTGCTTCTTCTGTTCCAACACGTTGAATTGTATTGATGATGATTTTTTTAGCTTCTTGTTGCGCTTGCATTTTAGCTTCTTCAATAGTGTCTTGAATATGAGACATTGCGGAAGTTTTAGCTTCAGCTTTTAAGCTTTCTACTAATTGATTTTTAGCTTCTTCGGCCGATAAACCTGCGATTAATTCAAGTTTTTCTACTTGAGATTTATGCATTTTATCTACTTCTTCAGCTTTAATTTCAAGAGCTTCAAGTTTAACTTCGTACTCTTTAATGAATTTTTCACTTTCTTCAGCAGCTTTTTTCGCTTTAGAAAGTTCATTAGAAATTTGTGATTCTTTGTCTCGAGTTCTTTTTTCTACTTCAGCTATTTTCTTGTCTCGAGATAAAATAACTTGTTCATGTTCTGCTTTAAGTTCGATGAATTTTTCTTTTGCTTGAAGAATTTTCTCTTTCTTAATTGATTCTGCTTCTACGCGAGCATCTTTTAGGATAGTTTTAGCTTCGTTTTGTGCATTTTTTAAAATTGATGAAGCATTGTTTTTTTCAAGGTATTTTGCAATAGCAAAGCCTATTCCTGCTCCAGCAATTACGCTAATGATAATAAATATTACTGTATCCATAATATGTTTGATAGTTAAAAAAAAAAGCCCACATTAGGTGAGTTGTATAAACTCTCTATTAACAAGTTTTGAACTATCTTGCTGTTCAAGGATCTACTCTAGGTAGCTTGCTTTAGTAGCAAAGTTTCGTTCATTTTAATTTGTTGGCGTTGAGTTTATCAAACGTTTCTAATGTAGGCAGTATTGTAAATTCTTATTTTTAATAAGAAATTATAATTCTAAATATTTTTGTTCAAGACAAAATCAATTCGTTCATTAATATTTTGTAAACGTAAAATAGCATCTTCGTATTCTTCGGTACTTTGAATTTTTTTGTTTTCTTGAGCAGAAGCAAACTGTAAAGCGCACATTGCTAAAACATCTTGTTTGTCACGTACTGCGTAGTTTTCTTCGTATTGTTTAATCATTGAATCAATTTTTTTAGAAGCAGATCTTAGCCCTTCTTCTAAACTAGGTTCAACCGTTAAAGGGTAAACTCTATCAGCAATTGAAATTTTTATTTTTAATTTCTCTTCCATAAAATTTATTTAGAAAGTTGAGAAATACAATGATCAATCTCGCGAATTAATGAATTTATTTTGAGTTTTGTTTCTCTTTTATGTTCTTCACTGCCAAGTAATGAATTTGCATATTTCAACGAATCGTAATTCAGTTTTAGTTGATTTAGCTGTTCGTTGATTGCGTTTTTTTCATCGATTTCTATAGATAATCTTCTTTCTAATTCCAACTTCTCTTCCTCTATAGTTTCGATTTTTTTTATAAGTGTCTCTAACTTAGCTTCAATAGTATTTATTAAAATATTTAGTTCACTCATTTTGCAAAAATCATTACAATTACAAATTTAGTTTTTTTATTCAAAAAAAAAAACACCTTATTAATAAATAAATAAGATTGTTTAAATATACGTTTTATTTTTAAAATTTATTGTAATTTTAGTTAAGAAACTTATTTTTTAAAGTATATTTTTTTGATTTCATGAAAAGGATTTTATTTGTTTTATTGTTTTCTACCCAATTTGGTTTTTCTCAAGATTATCCACTCAATTATTTTGGGAAACCTTTAGGGATAGATTTGAATTTAACTGGAAGTTTTGGTGAATTGCGTTACAATCATTTTCATTCGGGTATTGATTTTGGTAGCAACCGCAAAATTGGCGATCCGGTTTTTGCTTCTGCAGATGGTGAAGTTGTTCGCATTCAGATTAATGAGAAAGGTTATGGTAAAACCATTTATATAAAACATCCGAATGGATACACTACGGTTTATGCGCATTTAAATGATTATGTTGGTGATATTCATAAATATGTAAAAAGTAAACAATATTTAGAAGAAAAATATAGCATTGAAATTTTTCCGTTAAAGAATGATTTACTTGTAAAGAAAGGAGATATTATCGGTTTTGTTGGAAATACTGGAAGTTCTGGTGGGCCTCATTTACATTTTGAAATTCGTGATACTCAATCTGAAGAAATCATAAATCCGTTTTTGTTCGGATTTTCAAGTGAAATCAAAGATGTTACAAATCCGGTTGTTAATTCATTAGTTGTTTATCCTATTAATGAAGAATCTGTTGTGAACGGGGAATCTATTCCGTTGTTATTAAGTTTAACAAAACAATCTGAAGGAGTTTATTTAGCAGAAAAAGTAAACGGAAAAGGTGCCATTGGTTTTGGAGTAAATTCTTACGATGTAATGAATAACCGTTATTCTAAAAATGGAATTTATAAATTAGAAACTTATTTAAACGGTTCTAAAACCTACGAGGTTATTTTCGATCGATTCAGTTTTGATGAAACTCGAAAAATCAATTTGTTTATTGATTACGAAAAATTAAATTTAACTAAAGACCGAGTTCAAAAGCTTTTCAAAATTACAGATTACGACTTAAATTTAATTAAGCTTGCTAAAAATAACGGAAAAATAAATATTCAAGAAGATGATTCTTACAATTATAAAATTGTGATATCAGATTTTCATAACAATAAAACAGAAATCAATATTCCAATCAATTATAAAAATGATGAAGCACGTTTGATTCAAAAATCAAATAAAGTATTTAAGAAAATAGATTCTAAACGTGATTATATTCTTTCGGAAAGTAATGGAACTTTAGAATGGGACGCGTTTACCTTTTATGAAGATTGTGACTTAGATATTGCATTCTCTGAAAATGAAATCCGTTTTCATAAAGATGTGATTCCTTTAGACAAAAATGTAACTCTTAAATTTGATATTTCTAAATCTAACGTAAATCCCGAAAAAGCTTTTATAGGTCTACAAAATGGCCAATCAATTTCTTATTTTCATACTTGGAAAAAAGACGGAGTTTTAAGTATTAGAACTAAAACTTTAGGAACTTATAAAGTTTATGAAGATTTTGTACCGCCAACAATTAAACCTTTGAATTTTTCTGAAAACAATAATTATTCAATAAACGACGTTTTGACTTTTGAAGTCGATGATGATTTTTCTGGAATTAAAGAAATTAACGGATATATCAACGGCAAGTGGGCTTTATTCGAATATGAATATAAAGATAAAAAGATTACCCATCATTTAAAAGACGGAATTGCCCAAAAGGGTTTGAATAAAGTAACAATTAAAGTTTCTGATCGTGTTGGAAATAATGTTACTTTTGAATCTAATTTTCAACTGAAATAAAAAAAAACTGTTTTGAATTTAAAATACATATTTACACTTTCAACTCTATTTATAGGATTGATTTCTTATGCACAAACTGCTAAAATTAAAGGATTGGTTTTAAATCCGAATAACGAATTGGTTGCAGATGTGTCAGTTCAAGTTGGAACGACTTCGACAATAACTAATGCTAATGGATTTTACGAATTAGTTGTTCCTGCTAACGAAAATATTCAAATTGTATTTACACATTTAAGTTATCAAACTATTATCTTAAATGAATTTTTAGATAAGAATGAAGCTAAAGAAATTAATGTGCGTTTTAATAACCAATCAGAACAATTAGAAGAATTGGTTATTGACAATACAAATAATATTGAAAGTAGAGGATTGACTGTAATTTCGCCTAAAGTGATTCGTTTAATTCCAGGTGCAAATGCTGGAGTAGAAAATATTTTAAAAACACTACCAGGAGTTTATTCAAATAATGAATTAAGTACTTCATATGCTGTTCGTGGTGGAAATTACGATGAAAATTTGGTTTATGTAAATGAAATTGAAGTTTATCGTCCGTTTTTAATTCGTTCTGGTCAACAAGAAGGTTTAAGTTTTACAAATACTGCCATGGTTTCTAATGTAAATTTTTCTGCAGGAGGCTTTCAGGCAAAATATGGAGATAAGTTGGCTTCGGTTTTAGATATTACTTACAGAAATCCAACACAGTTTAAGGCGCAATTGGAAGCAAGTATGATGGGCGGAAGTGCTACGGTTGATTTAGTTTCTGAAAATCAAAAATGGTCTAATATAACAGGTGTTCGTTACAGAAATAATGCTTTACTGGTAAATACCCAAGATACCAAAGCGCAATATGATCCACGTTTTTTAGATGTACAAACATTGGTTAATTTTAATGCATCAACAAAATGGCAATTTAGTTTTTTAGGAAGTATTTCTTCGAATGTTTATCATATAAAGCCTCAAAGTCGTGTTACAAATTTCGGTACCATTGATGATCCAATAACTTTATTGATTAATTATCAAGGACAAGAACGAGATAAATATCAAACTTATTTTGGTGCATTAAAAGCAGCTTTCAAACCAAATGACAATTCAGTTTATAAACTAATTGCATCTTCTTATCATACCAAAGAAAGTGAGTATTATGATATTTTAGCTACTTATAATTTAGGTGAAGTAGATAGAAATATTGGATCTGATAGTTTTGAAGATGTTAAATATACCAGGGCTTTAGGTACGCAATTAAATCACGGACGAAATGATTATGATGCTTTGATTGCAAGTGTTGAAATTAAAGGGCAACATGATATTAATCAGAATAAAATAGAATGGGGTGTAAGATACGTTGCAGAAGATATTCGCGATCGTTTATTAGAATGGGAAGTTATAGATTCGGCAGGATTTTCTTTAGCACCGCCAATTTTAGATTTTGTAAATGATCAACCATATAATCCTGATTTGAATCCTTTGATTCCATACCAAAACGTTCGAGCTATCAATTACGTTAAAATAAATCGTTACAGCGCATTTGCTCAGTGGTCTAAAAAAATGATGCTTGGAGAACATGATGTTTGGGTAAATGCGGGTGTTCGTTCTCAGTTATGGAACGTAAATGCAAATAGCCAAAAAAATAAAACACAAGTAACTGTAAGTCCAAGAGTTCAATTTAGTATAAAACCGAATTGGGATTCTGATATGTTATTTCGCATAGCAGTTGGTATGTATCATCAACCGCCAAATTATCGTGAATTACGTGCTATGGACGGAATAATTAATGCAGATTTAAAAGTACAAGAATCAACTCATTTTGTTTTAGGAAATGATTATAGCTTCCAAATTGGAGAAATTCCGTTTAAATTAACATCTGAACTTTATTATAAGAATTTAACCAATGTGAATATTTACACACTTGAAAATGTTCGTATTCGTTATATGGCAGATAATTTAGGAACAGCTTATGTTTATGGTGCAGATTTTCGTTTACATGGAGAACTGGTTCCTGGATCTGAATCTTGGTTTTCATTTGGATATTTAAAAACCGAAGAAAATTATAATAATCGTGGTTACATCGCAAGACCAACAGATCAACGCTTGAAATTCGGATTGTTATTCCAAGATTATATGCCAGCAATTCCTAACCTAAAAGTGTATTTAAATTTAGTTTATAATACCGGTTTACCTGGTGGTTCGCCAACTTACGCAGATGCCTATCAATACCAAACACGTTTAAATGATTACCGCAGAGTAGATGCAGGTTTTACTTATGTTTTTAAAGATGAAGGAACTCCTTCTAATAAAAAATGGTTAAAACGTTTTGATGAAGTTTCATTAGGTTTTGAAATTTATAACTTGTTTAACAATCAAAATTCAATTACCAACACTTGGGTGAGAGATGCTTATTCTAAAGTAATGTACGGAATGCCAAATTATATGACGCAACGTATGTTTAATTTAAAATTAAATATGAGAATGTAATCCAGATTGTTTAAAACTTTTTATATTTGATAATAAAATAAAACAATTTATGTTTTCAAAGAATATTTTTACTCTGTTTTTGATTGGGATAACTTTGGTTTCTTGTAAAAAAGAAGAAGAAACACCTAAAGTAATTTATAAGGAAGCAGAAACAGAAAAAGTCGATTTTCAAAAGATTGACTCTACAGAAATTAAAATTGCCGATTTACCTATTTTAATGAAAGGTACCAATTATATGATTCATCCTGTTGGTGATGTAAACGTTTATGCAACAGGAAAATCAAAATATGGTTCGTCTAAAACAAAATACGTAAATTATAAAGTATCAAATTATAGTTATCCTGAAATTACTGGATATTTGTCAAATATTATGTTTCAACATAAAGATTCGTTAGATATTAAACCGTTGACAAATAATAAAATGCAAATTCAAATCATTACCTTTTTAGATGAATATGCATTGAAAACAGGAAAGAAATTATTGGTTTATTCATTAGTTGATAAAGATACCAACCGAGATGATAAATACGATTCTAATGATATTAAAACTTTGTATATATCAAATGAAGATGGTTCAAACTTAACAAAGTTAACACCAGAATTTCAAGAATTGTTAGATTGGAATGTGATTTTAGAAAACAACAGATTGTATTTCAGATCAATTGAAGATATTAATAAAAATGGTGAATTTGATTCTAATGATAATATCAATTATTATTATGTAAATTTAGGAGATCCAAATTGGGAATTACAAAGTTATTCGCCTTTAAAATAAATAGTATAAAAGTCAGCCAAGTAGGTTGACTTTTTTTGTATACTTTTTAATTGCATTCAAACAAAAACTATACATTTGTAAAAATTATTGAAATTAAAATGTCAACAAAACAGTTCAAGATTGATAACTTCGATCCTTCGCAACCAGGTTTAGCAGATGCTAATATTTACGGTTTACCATTCACTGCAGAAGAAAGTGATATTATTATTGTTCCAGTTCCTTGGGAAGTTACGGTAAGTTATGGTGCCGGAGCTTCAGAAGGACCAGAAGCAATTTTCAATGCTTCTTTCCAAATTGATTTATTACATCAAGAATTTCCTGAATTATGGAAATTAGGAATGTTCGTAGATGAAGCGCCAGAATCTTGGGCTACTTTAAGTGAAAAATATAAAGGTTTAGCACAACCAATCATCGAAGCTTTAGAAAACGGTGAAGATATTGAAGCGTTTCCTGCTTTACAAGGTGATTTAGATAAGATCAACAAAGCTTGTAAAACATTAAATGATGAGGTAAAAGCCAAAGTGTTACATTGGCAAAATAAAGGAAAACGTGTGATTTTATTAGGTGGAGACCATTCAACTCCGCTTGGATATTATCAAGCTTTAGCTGAAAATAATAAAGATTTTGGTATTTTACATTTCGATGCACATATGGATTTAAGAAAAGCTTACGAAGGTTTTACTTATTCACACGCTTCAATTATGTATAATGCTATTCAAATGCCAGAAATTTCTAAAATTGTTCAAGTAGGAATTCGCGATTTCTGTGAACAAGAAGTAGTGGTTGTAAAGTCATCTAATAAAGTAATAGTTCATACAGACTCAGATTTAAAAACAGCTCAATTCGAAGGGAAAACTTGGAAACAACAATGTGATGAGATTATAAATGAATTACCTGAAAATGTTTGTGTAAGTTTTGATATTGATGCATTGTATCGTTGGTATTGTCCAAATACAGGAACTCCAGTTCCAGGTGGATTATCATTTGAACAAGCAACTTATTTATTAAATCAATTAGCAGTTTCTAACAAAAATATTATAGGAATGGATTTAGTTGAGGTTGCACCAGGAGATGATGATTGGGATGGAAATGTTGGAGCAAGATTACTTTTCCATATGTGTGGAGTTTTTGCTAAAAACAACAAATTAAATGTAGGAAACAGAATTTCTTTTTAATAAAAAGTCCCTTTAAGGGATTTTTTTGTTTCTATTCAGAGCAAAATTTTTTAAGTAATTGAATTTGTTTTACTCTTTGTATTTCTTTATTTAAATTATTGGCTCGCTGAATATAAAATTGTAATTTTAGGCACTAATAATTTTTTGTTTTTTATTAAACAAAGAAACTTCAGAAATGAAACAAGATTCTTTAAAAGTAGCTGTAATAGGTGCGGGTTTAGTAGGTACGTTGTTAGCTATTTACTTAAAAAAAGCAGGACACGATGTTCATGTTTTTGATCGTAGTGCCGATATTCGAAAAGTACAATTCTCAGGTAGATCTATAAATTTAGCAATTTCAACTCGTGGTTGGAAAGCTTTAGACGATGTAGCGATTGGTGATCAAATTAGAGAAATTGCAATACCTATGGACAAACGTGCAATTCATAAAAAAGATGGTACGTTAGCATTTCAAAAATACGGAATGAATGGAGAAAGTATCTATTCTATTTCTCGAGGTGGGCTTAATCGGATGATGGTAAGTATAGCTGAAGGTAAAGGAGTTCATTTCCATTTTGATCAAAAAATTTGGGATGTGAATTTAGATGAAGCGATAATTCATATAGGTGAATCAGAACGTGGAGATTGGACAGATTTGAAATTCGATAAAGTTTTCGGAACAGACGGTGCTTTTTCTCGTGTTAGACATCGTATGCAACGTCAAAATAGATTCGATTATAGTCAGCATTTTTTAAATATTGCTTATAAAGAATTGCATATCCCAGCTAATGAAGATGGTTCTTATAAAATAGATCCAAATTCATTTCATATTTGGCCAAGAGGCGAGTTTATGTTAATTGCTTTAGCAAATGAAGACGGAAGTTTTACTTGTACTTTATTTATGCCATTTGAAGGTGAAAATTCTTTCGAAAGTATCAATACAGAAGAAAAGCTTTTAGCGTTTTTTAAAGCAAATTTTCCAGATTCAAAAGATTTAATACCTGGGTTGGTGGTCGATTATTTCAAAAATCCAACAAGTTCTTTAGTAACTACTCAATGTTATCCATGGACGTATAAAGATAAAGTTGCTTTATTAGGTGATGCAGCTCATGCAATTGTGCCATTTTATGGGCAAGGTATGAATGCCGGATTTGAAGATATATCTGAAATGTATAATCAAATGCAAATTCATGGTAATGATTGGGAAACTATTTTTAAAGAATATCAAAAAATACGTAAGCCTAATGGTGATGCAATAGCAGAATTATCATTTCGAAATTTTGTAGAGATGGGAACCAGTACTGCAGATGAGAAATTTTTATTGCAAAAGAAAATTGAGGCAAAATTTACAGAAAAATATCCTGATAAATGGTTGCCTTTATATGACCGAGTTACTTTCAGTTTAAATCCATACATTGATGCGTTAGCAATTGGAGATCAACAGAAAAAAATTATGGATGAAGTAATGATTATAAATAATATTGAAAATATTTGGGATTCTGAAAGTATAGAAACTTTGATTTTATCTAAATTGGGATAAAATAATTATTTTTATAATAATACAGAAAAATCAAATATGTTATATAGAAATGTAAATTTTAATAATAAATTTTATGATTAATAATATCTAATAATCTGTTTTTTTTCATTTTTAAAATAGTCCTAATAACGGTCTCAACTCTTAGACCTGTAAAGTTTGCAATCTCTTGCCTTGTGTAAGAGATTTTTTCTTTTTCAGGGGTTACTTTACAAGTGTCTAAAAAGGCGCGAATTCTAATTTCAGGTTTCTGATTTATAATTTCTTTTGATATATATGATTTGTTATAAACTCTTTGAGCTAATAATATCAAAAAATTGAATTGTACTTCAGGATTCTCTTCTAACAAAATCATAAAATTGTTTTTTGATAATTTATAGATTCTTGTTTTTTCAAGTGCAATCGCAGATGCAGGGTATTTTTTATTCAAAAGTAATGGCGGTTCTCCGAAACTCTGTCCCTTATTAAAATATCCTTGCGTATATTCTTTTCCGTCTTCATAAAAATTGTACATTTTTATGCTTCCTTCTAAAATTTGATAGTAGAATAAGGGCAGTTCATTCTCTTTAAATATATTTTCTTTTGGAGCGTATTCTACTAAAACAGCTCCATATCTGTTCAATAAGTTAATTGTAATCACGATATATTTTTTTTCAGTATAAATACTAAATAAGTTAAAATAATTCTTTGTTTTATTTTATTTAAATTTAATTATGATTGTTTTTGATTTAACTTTTAGTTTATTTTAAATTTTATGCGTTTAGTCATATTTTTTTATGTTAAAATTGGTTATGTTTGAAATGTTAAATTAATCAAAAATACTATGGTAAAAAAATTAATGTTCTTAGGAGTTGTTCTTTTCCTAGTTTCTTGTGGGAAAAAAGATAATAGTACAAGTGATTTTTCTAAACCTGTAGAAGTTGAAAACAAAACTTCTACAAGTGATTACGATCCAACAAAAGGTGAGGGAAAATTTACAAACGTTGAATTAGCAGCAAATTTAGATCATGAAATGGCAAAAGCTGGCGAAACAGTTTCTAATACAAAATGTATTGCTTGCCACAAATTAAATGATGAAAGATTAGTTGGACCAGGATGGGCTGGAGTTACTGAAAGAAGAGCACCAGAATGGATTATGAATTTTATCACAAATCCAGATCCTATGATTGATAAAGATCCAGAGTTACAAGCTCAGCTAGAATTATGTTTGGTGCGTATGCCAAATCAGAATGTTTCTGATGAAGAAGCTCGACAAATTTTAGAATATATGCGTAAAAATGATGGTATAAAATAATAAGTTATGAAAAAAGTAATTAATAAAATTGTTTTAGGGCTTTTTGGGATTTCCTTCCTCGTTGCTTGTAAGCCTCGTACTGCATCTGACGCTGTAAGTGGCGATGCAGCTCAAAAAGTATATGTTGCACCTGGTGAACATGATGAATTTTACTCTTTCACATCTGGAGGTTTTAGTGGACAAATAGCTGTTTACGGAATACCTTCTGGACGTTTGTTAAAAGTACTTCCTGTATTCTCACAAGATCCAGAAACAGGTTATGGTTATAGTGAAGATACTAAACCTATGTTAAATACATCTCATGGTTTTGTTCCTTGGGGAGATCAACATCACTTAGCTATTTCTCAAACAGATGGTGTTTATGACGGTCGTTGGTTATTTGCAAATGAAAACAATACACCACGTATTGCTCGATTAGATTTGACGACGTTTACGACTGCCGAAATTATTGAAATTCCTAACTCTGCCGGAAATCATTCTTCTCCATTTATTACAGATAATACTGAGTATGTGGTTGCTGGAACACGTTTTAGCGTGCCTTTCTCAGATGAAGATGTAGATATTCCAATTAGTAGTTACGCAGATAAATTCAGTGGAGCGCTTTCTTTCATCAAGGTTAATCCGGAAACTGGAAGAATGAATATTGATTTCCAATTAAAAACCCCACCTGTAAACTACGATTTAAGTCATACTGGTAAAGGACCAAGTAGTGGATGGTTTTTCTTTTCGACTTATAATACTGAAAAAGCACATACTTTGTTAGAAGTAAATGCTTCTCAAAATGATAAGGATTTTATTTTAGCTTTAAATTGGAAAAAAATTCAAGAATTAGCTGCGTCTGGTAAAGGACGAAAAATAAAATCGAAATTCGCTCATAACGTTTATGATCATGATACACATTCTGCAACTTCTACAATAATGGAAGAAGTTTTAGTTTTAGATATTCAAGATTTAAAAGATGTAGCATATTATATTCCTTGTCCAAAATCTCCACACGGAGCAGACGTTGATCCTACAGGAGAATACATTATTGGTAGTGGGAAATTAGCATCATTAATTCCGGTTTTCTCATTCACTAAAATGTTGAAAGCAATTGAAGATAAAAAGTTCGATGGAGATTATGATGGAATTCCAGTGTTAAATTATGATGCTGTTTTACATGGTGAAGTTGAAAAACCTGGTTTAGGGCCTTTACATACTGAGTTTGATGACAAAGGAAATGCTTATACATCTTTCTTCGTTTCTTCAGAAGTTGTGAAATGGGATGTTAAAACGTTACAAGTTTTAGACAGACAACCAACTTATTATTCAACAGGTCACTTAACAGTACCAGGTGGTGATACAAGTAAACCTTACGGAAAATATTTAGTTGCTTGGAACAAAATCACTAAAGATAGATATCTACCAACAGGTCCAGAATTAACTCAAAGTGCTCAGTTGTTTGACATTTCTGGGGAGAAAATGGAGTTGTTATTAGACTTCCCTACAATTGGAGAACCTCACTATGCTCAAATAATTCCAGCTTCAATGCTATTAGATAAGCAAAAACGTATTTATGATATTAATGCAAATAAACATAAATATGCAGTCAAAAATGAGGCAGATTCAAGAGTTGAGAGAAATGGTAATCGTGTAGATGTTTATATGACATTGATTCGTACCCACATCACTCCAGATAATATCGAAGGAATTCGAATGGGAGATGAAGTTTATTTCCATGTTACGAACCTTGAACAAGATTGGGATTTACCACACGGTTTCGCAGTTTTAGGAAATAATAATTCTGAAATTTTGGTTCTACCTGGTGAAACTAAAACTTTAAAATGGATTCCTACCAAAGTTGGAATTACACCAATGTATTGTACAGACTTCTGTAGTGCCTTACATCAAGAAATGCAAGGATACATTAGAGTTTCTCCTGCAGGAAGTAATACGCCTTTACGTTTTGGAACAGGTGATAAAGCTCCTAAAACTGAATAGAAATTGAAATAAATGAGTTTAAATAAAAAGAGTTGTTTTCTTTTGAAAACGACTCTTTTAAATGATTATAAACTATGAATGCAACTAAAAATAAAATTAAAACACTGCCACGTGTTTTGCTTGGTATTGCAGGTTTGCTATTGCTAATTGTATTATTTTATCCTATATGGCAAATTCAATTAACGGCACCTCAGTATCCAGAAGGGTTAGAGTTGTATATTCATGCAAATAAATTAACAGGTGATGTTCAAATTATAAATGGTTTAAACCATTATATTGGAATGCGAGAACTTCACGAAAATGATTTTGTTGAATTTACAGTATTACCTTATATAATAGGAGCCTTAGGAATTCTTGCTATTATAGCTACTGTTTTAAATAGTAAAAAATTATTCTTGATATGGATCGTTGTTTTTTTAATTTTCGGAATCGGAGCTGTTATAGATTTCTATTTATGGTTACATGATTACGGACATAATTTAGATCCTAAAGCACCAATTCAAGTTCCAGGAATGACTTATCAACCTCCGTTATTAGGTTTTAAACAATTATTAAATTTTGGAGCTTATTCGATACCTGCAATTGGTGGTTGGCTTATGATAGTTTCTGCTGCTTTAGCTGCTTTAGCTTTTACCATTCAAATGAAATTTAAAAAAAATAAAATATGAAAAAAATTGGGTATTCATTTATAATAATACTAACATTAATTTTAGTTTCTTGTAGTAAAAGTCCTCAACCAATTGAGTTTGGTCTTGATAACTGTAAACATTGTATGATGAAGATTAGTGATGAAAGGTATGGTGCAGAATTAATTACCCAAAAAGGAAAAATTTTCAAATTTGATGACATGTATTGTATGAAAGCTTTTGTTGAAGAACAAGCTTACAAATCTGAAGATATTCATTCATTATGGTTGGTAGATTTCGAAAAGAAAAAAGAATTATTGTCAGCAGAAAAAAGTTTTTTATTAGAAAATCAAGAACTTAAAAGTCCTATGGGGTCAAATACAGCTGCATTTGCCAGCGAAGAAGAACGTCAAATTCAATTCAATCAACATTCAGGAACTTTACTACTATGGAAAGATTACTTCAAATTAAATTAATATGTATCGTATTTCTTTTTTTTAGTTTTAAAATTCATGCCCAAAATTTAATTGTTGAACCAAATAATCCGAAAAAGACTTTGAAAATAGCTTTTGAAAAAGCTAAAGATGGTGATACGATTTTGATAAAAAAAGGAGTATATAAAGAAGGACCTCTTGTTCTTGAAAAATCGGTAAACTTAATTGGTGAAAATTATCCTGTAATTGATGGTGAAGATATTCACGAAATTTTAAAGGTTAAACGTGATAATGTCACTATTAAAAATATCGTTTTTTCAAACTCAGGAAGCTCAAGCTTTAAAGACATTGCTGCTTTGAAAATCATCGATTCAAAAAATGTTCTTATTGAAAATTGTAAGTTTAAGAACAACTTTTTTGGTATTCACACTATGAATTCGAGCGAAGTACGTTTTTTTAAAAATGAATTAATTTCCGGAAAAGTTAAAGGTAAATCTTCAGCAAACGGAATTCACATCTGGAAATCTAATAATTTATCTATTGAAGATAATTTAATTGAAGGTCATAGAGATGCTATTTATCTTGAATTTGTGAATAAATCAACAATCAAAAACAATAAATGTATTGAAAATAAAAGGTATGGTCTTCATTTTATGTTCTCTCACGACAATGTTTTTAATAAAAATATTTTTAAGAAAAACGAAGCCGGAGTTGCTGTTATGTACAGCAAACGTGTAAAAATGATTGAGAATGTTTTTTCACACAGTTGGGGTGGCGCAGCATATGGTGTACTTTTAAAAGAAATTGACGATAGTATTATTTTTAAAAATGTTTTTACAGAGAATACTATTGCGATTTATGGCGACGGAGCAAATAGAATTGAAATCACTGATAATGTATTTTTAAAAAATGGTTGGGCTTTAAAAATCAATGCGAGTAGTAGTGAAATTGTTGTTAAAAAAAATAATTTTTTAGGTAACACTTTTGATATTGCCACAAACGGTAAACTTAAAGCTAAATCATTAAACGGAAATTATTGGGATAAATATGAAGGCTACGATTTAGATAAAAACGGTCTTGGTGATATTCCGTATCATCCATTAAGTTTATTTTCAATTTTGGTTGAAAGAAATGAATCTGCTATGTTATTGTACCGCAGTTTTATGATTACGTTGTTAGACAAATCAGAACGTGTTTTGCCAAGCATTACACCAGATTATCTTAAAGATGAAACACCTTTAATACATCCTATAAAATTATGATAGAAATACAAAAACTAAATAAAAAATTCGGAAAATTAGAAGTGTTGAAAAATATTTCTCTTAGTATAAAAAAAGGAGAATGTATTGCACTTATCGGTCCAAATGGTTGTGGAAAAACCACCCTGATAAAAACTATTTTGGGAATGGTAATTCCTGACAGTGGAGAAATTCAAGTAAATGGAAAATCTATTTTAAATGAATTTCTTTACAGAAATAAAATTGGATATATGCCACAAATAGGTCGTTACCCAGACAATATGACCGTTGGGCAAATTATAGATATGGTAAAAGAGATTCGTCAAGAAAATGCAGTCGATGAAGATTTGTATCATTCTTTTAAAATTTCCGAAATAACAAACAAAAAAATGAGTACACTTTCTGGTGGGACTACGCAAAAAGTTAGTGCTTCCATTGCGTTTATGTTTAATCCAGATATTTTAATTTTAGATGAGCCAACTGCTGGGTTAGATCCTATAGCATCTGAAATATTGAAAGAAAAGATTATTAAAGAACGAAATAAAGGAAAACTAATTTTAATTACTTCACATCTTTTAAGTGAATTAGATGATTTGATAAGCGAAATTATTTTTATGAATGAAGGACAAGTTGAGTTTCATAATTCAGTCGAGTTTTTAAAAGAAAGAACCGAAGAAGAAAGAATTTCTAAAGCAATTGCTAAAATTTTAAAGTCAACCTCTAATTTAGTACCTCATGAATAATATCATAAAAATTATTTTTTTAGACATTCTAAAAAGTAAAATTGTTATTGGTTATACTTTAATGTTAGCTGTTTTATCTTGGAGTTCGTTCGCATTAGAAGATAATGCTACCAAAGGGGTTTTAACCGTTTTAAATGTAATTCTATTTACAGTTCCTTTGGTTTCAATATTATTTTCAACTATTTATATTTATAATAGTTCAGAATTTATTGAGATGATTTTAAGTCAACCTGTAAAGCGAAAAAAAATATGGATTGGAATATTTTTAGGATTAAGTCTTAGTTTAGTTTTCGCGTTTTTAATTGGTTCAGGAATTCCTTTACTTGTATATTCCTTTAATGGTGTTGGTTTAATGATGATTTTAATGGGGATTTTAATCACATTAATTTTCATTTCTGTAGCCTTCTTGTGTTCAATCTTAACAAGAGATAAAACTAAAGGAATTGGCTTATCAATAATCTTATGGATTTATTTTGCTATGCTTTTCGATGGAATTGTATTGTTTTTACTTTTCCAATTATCAGAATATCCAATTGAAAATGCCATGCTTGGAGTAATTACTATGAACCCAATTGATTTAGCTCGAATTCAGATATTATTACATTTAGATATTTCTGCAATGATGGGCTACACAGGTGCGGTATTTAAAAAAGTTTTAGGATCAAGCTTAGGCTTAGCTTCTACTTTTATCTTGTTGTGTTTGTGGTTTTTAATACCTTTTTATATTTCGTTGAAAAAATTTAAAACTAATGACTTATAGTTTTATGTAGAAAAAAAGAAATTGTTACTTTTGCAAAAAAAAAAAATCATATGAAATCATTTAAAATTTTAGTAGCTCTTTTAATAGGACAGTTTGCTTTTGCACAGGAGTCTGTTGATTCTGAAAATGCATCTATATTAAAAGAAGTTGACAGTAAAAACTTAATTAAAATAAATGCTTTAGCATTAGTTACAGGTAATTTTTCTGTACAGTATGAAAGAAGTATTTCTAAAAAAATTACAGTTGGTGGATCAGTAAATTACATGCCAAATCGTAAATTACCATTCTCAAACAAAATTGAAGATTTTGTAAACGATGAAACAACTGTTTCACAATTACAAAGTATTGAACTTTCTAGTTTCTCAATTACTCCAGAAGTTCGTTATTATTTTGGAAAAGAAGTATTTAAAGGATTTTATGTTGCACCATTCTTAAGATACGGTTCTTATTCATTAAAATTCCCTGTAAATTACACTTATGAGGACCAAAGCTTAGCAATTGATTTAGATGGTAAGGTAAATACAATTTCTGGTGGAATTGCAATCGGAGCTCAATGGAAAATTGCAAAAGATTTTTATTTAGATTGGATGATTATGGGACCACATTATGGTTTCTCTAATGGTAATTTGTCAGGAAATCAGAATTTAAATGAATATGAGCAAATGGCAATTAACGAAGCTTTGAATGATTTAGATATTCCATTGATTGATTACACGTACGAAGTTAATGATAGAGGTACAAAAATTAATATTAAAGGTCCATGGGCAGGTTTAAGAGCCTCTGTTGGTATAGGATATAGATTTTAAACAAAAAAATCGTTTCATTAATTTGAAACGATTTTTTTGTTTATTCTTTTGTTTTTATGCTACATCCAATAGCTACAGTTGTTTTCTCTTGAATTTCTTTTCCCGCTAACAAAGCATCAATTGCATTTTCAACATATTTCTCAGTTACACCACTTGCATCTTCGTAATTGTTATCGATAGCGCCAATGTACTTCACTATGTTTTTATTATTTTCTTTATTTAAGATAAATACATGTGGAGTTTTGGTTGCTCCATAAATAGGGTAAATTTTCTGGCCTTCATCAAATAAGTAAGGAAAAGTGAATCCTTTTTCTTTTGCACGAATTTTCATTTCTTCAAAACTGTCTTCGGCTTGAACCGCAGGATCATTCGGATTTATTGCTATTACCGTATATCCTAAAGCAGCATATTTATTGTTTAAGTCAATAATTCTTTCTTCATAAGCCTTTGCATACGGACAGTGATTACAAGTGAAAATTACAATGTAACCCTTTGCATCCGGAAAATTAGCTAGTGATACCATTTGGTCATCTACGTTTTTTAAAGAAAAATCGGTTGCTTCATCTCCAATTTCATAACCTTGGGTAACAATTTCTTGTACAGCCGAAATAGAATCATTTGTTGAATTATTTTCTGATTGGTTGTTTTCTTTCTTACAAGAAATTAATCCAACGCAAAACAACGATAAAAGGATAAGTCTTTTCATATTACAAATTTTGATTAATTATTTTTTCTAGGGTTTCATAATTCAAAGTATTCGGAACAAAACCAATTTGTTCACCATTTTTGTAAAATGCAGTAACAGGTATTTTACCATCCCATTGTTTATTAATTAACGGAATCCATGTATTCATTCGAGTATTGTCATCAAGTAAATAGGTATCTGCAATAATGTTGTTTTCTTTTAGAAAAGGTTTCATTTTAGATTCAAAATCCTTTGCGCGATCCAAGGAAATTAAAATCATTTTAAATTTATCATTTTTAAATGTGGAATTTGCTTTGGTAAAATGGGGCATTTCTTCAATACAAGGTGCGCACCAAGTGGCCCAAAAATTAACTACATAAAGGGTGTCATTTTTCTTTTCAAATGATTTAAAAACCGATTCATAATTTCCTATTTCTATTTTCTGAATAGGATTGTTTTCATGTTTACAACTTAATACAAAAAGTGAAGTAAGGGCAAGGATGTATTTTTTCATTCTATTAATTAAAATTCTAATTTAAGGATTATTAATAATTTATATCTTAAATAAAAATTAAATAAACCTACCTTTGTATAAATATAATAAAAATGATTAAAAAACTACTTTGTCTTTCAGGTTTACTTTTTAGCTTATCTGTTAACGCACAACAACTTATTATCAATGAAATAGATTCTGATACACCAAGTACAGATTTGTTAGAATTTGTTGAAATAAAATCACAACAACCTTTTACATCTCTTGATGGTTATGTATTAGCTTTCTTTAATGGAAATACATCAGGATCTACAGCTTTAAAAATTTATTATTCTATAGATTTAACTGGTTTAACTACAGATGCTAACGGATTAGTGGTGATTGGGAATGCTGGTGTTTCACCAACACCAAGTTACATCATTCCTAATTCAACTATTCAAAACGGACCAGATGCTGTTGCCATTTATCAAGGTAGTATTTTAGATTATCAAGAATATACTCCGGCTTCTCCTGTAAATTTAATCCACGCTATTGGTCACGGAAATACAGCAGCACCTCCAACTGAACTTTTAGCAGCTTTAGGAATTACTACCTATGCTTATGAAAATCAGTTTGGTCAGCAAACATCGCATTCTATTCATAGAAATAACGATGGAACATATTCAGCCGGAATTCCAACTCCAGGAGCTTTAAATGATGGAACCGGAATTACTTTTAATGGAGTTACCATTACGGTTGATACTTCAGATAAATTAGAAGGAACTACTTTTCCTATAACATTTACAACTCAACAACCTGTTACTGCCGATTTAAATTTTACATATTCTTTAAATAACGGAAATTTTAACGCAGATGATTATGTTGCAGATTTAAACGTAACTATTCCTGCAGGACAAACTTCAGCTACTAAAACGATTCAAATTTTAGATGATGGTTTAGCTGAAGGAGATGAATCACTTCGTATTAAATTCGGAACGCTTCCTACAGGTTTTATTCGTATGAATGATTATATCTACATTAATGTTGTAGATATTAATTATACGGTTTCTAATTTCGGAACACCACTAAATCCAACTTATGGTCAAGTAACTCCTACGTATACAGAAGATTATTACAGTTCATTAATCGGATTATCTGGTGATGCTTTAAAACAAGGTATTCAAAATGTTATTGCAGATTCTACTTTAGTTAGAAAACATTCATATGGTGATATCGTTGATATTTTAAAAATTGCTGACCAAAATCCGTTAAATAGTAACGAAGTTTGGTTGTTATATTCAGAAACGCCTCGTGCCAAAAACTTATACCAATTAGGAAGTGTAACAACAGGTTATTGGAATAGAGAACATATTTATCCGCAATCTCGTGGTGGATTTGCAAATGGAACTTCGACAATTGCAGACGGAATTGATATTTGGGAGCCTACTAGTGCAGATGATATTTTTGCCGGACATTCAGATGCACACCATTTACGTGCAGAAGCTGGTAATGTAAACAGTTCTCGCGGTAATAAAGATTACGGTTTAGGTGATTATAACGGAACGGCGAACAATCAAGGAAGTTGGAAAGGTGATGTAGCTCGTGCGTTATTTTACATGGCTGTTCGTTACAATTTGTTAGATGTTGTTAACGGAAATCCGGCAGATACGACTATGTACCAAATGGGAGATTTAGCTACTTTATTAATCTGGCATGAACAAGATCCTGCAGATGATTTTGAGATGAACAGAAACAATTATATTCAAACTTTGCAATATAACAGAAATCCGTTTATTGATATGCCTGCTTTAGCGAGCTATATTTGGGGTGAAAATGCTGGACAAGTTTGGAATGGAACTTTATCTAATAACGATTTTGCTTCAGTAAATTTTGTTATGTACCCAAATCCTGCTAAAAATGAAGTTACTATTTCTGGATTAGAAAACGATGCCAAGGCCGAAGTTTATAACATGATTGGACAAAAAGTTGCCGAGTATAATTTTTATCAAACAACTACAATTCCAGTAACTTTTCAAAGCGGAGTTTACTTAGTAAAAGTATCTTCTAACGATAAAACAAAAACACAAAAGCTTATTGTAAAATAAATTGTATTTTCGCAATATAATAAAAGCAAAGTATGGTAATTACAGGAGAAATTAAAGAAGTTTCCAAAACAAGTTTTACAATAGGACAGAAGGTTGTGGTTCAGCAAATTATACGTGTTGAATATAATTTTTATCGATTTGTAACCACGATTTGTTTCGCTGCTTCTGAAGATTTTGCTTTGCCAACAGATTTAAATCAACTGTATAATTTTGACTTTGATATAAGAACTAAGTATATTGGAGATAAAATTTATACCGATTTCTTTCTGAAGAATGTGCTACCAGCGAGTAAAATTGGTGATGATAATTATTTAATTGTTGCTAAAACTAATTTTAAGAAAGAACGAATTGAAATTCTAAAATCAGAAGAAATCAAAGGAAGAACAAAGCACACCGTTGCTTTATTTCCAGATGATATAAAACAGCGCATCATTTATGCTTATTATTGGGAAGATAATTCACATTTAGCAGATATAAATGAGGTGGAATTACTTCAGCTTAATTGTAAAAGTTTACCTTACAAAAACAAATGGATTAATAATGTTGAGGTATGGCGAACCATAACTAACGATAATTATATTGGAAGTATTATATAAGAAAAGCTCAACTTAGGTTGAGCTTTTTTGCTTTTATAAAGTTTATTTACAAACTCCACAGCTATTACCATTTTTAGAGCAATGTTTACAATACTTACAATTTTTACAAGCTCTACAATTTTTGGAACCTGTACAAGTTGCAAATTCAACATTGTTATAATATAAGCCACCTGCCGCAAGTAATGATAATACTCCAATAGTTAAGAATAATGTTTTTTTCATGTTTTTGAATTTTGGTTATTTAAAATTAAAAATTATCTTGAAAAAAAATATTTATGTTAAGAATTATTTTATGTATTACAATCTCAGTTTTATTTATTTCATGTAAAAAGGAGAAAGAAACATTATTAGAAGCTGAATTTTCTTCAGACAGTTTCGGTGATTACAGAAAACACTTATTAATAAATAAAGACAGCACGTTTGAATTAAGAGTTTATGATAAAGTGTTTGATGATCCAATTAAGAAAGATTCGCTTTTAGGGAAAGTGAAAATTCATCAAGACACAATATATTTTTATGATTCGAATAAATTCTTTTGGGCTAAAAAAGCTATCTTAAAAAATCATTTTATCGAATTTTTTCAGGATAATAGAACTTATAAATTAGAAATCATTCAAACAAATTTAAAACAATCAAAAACAATTGATTATTCTCAGTTTCCGAATTATGCTGTTTTCCCGTATTTTGATTTAAATGATGAAAAAAGATTTTATGAAATCTCAACAAATGGTTTGGTTAAAATTGACCAATTGACAAAAAATGAATTTAAGACCAATTCAAGATTAAGAGCTTATACAGATTATATAATTCAAGTTTCAGCTTTTTTAAATTCAGATGATGATGTTATAGTAGATGTAGATTTATTTTGTAATGACATTTTTAATGAAAATGTTTTTCAATTTAATCAAATTAGGATAAAGGATGGAGGAAATTGTAATGTACGGATTGAGCTTAATTTATCTAAAAACGAAATTTTAAACACCCATATTGCTGGAAGTTTGTAATAATAAAAGGCGATTTCTTATTAGAAATCGCCTTTTATTTTAAAAAAATTAAACTAATTTTTCCACTGTTTCTCTCCAAATCTCTAGCTCAGGAATACCTGGTTTGCGTTTTCCAAAGAATTGAACAATAATATCACCAGCTTCGTTAAACACTTCAATTGCTGTAACTACACCATCTTCTGTAGGTTTACGAACGATCCAAGTTTGTGTAATTTTGTTCATATCTAAATGCATATTAAAATCTGGGTCCATAACGTTGTACCAGTTTTCATGCCACATGGTTTTACGAACTGGTCCCGTATGAATTTGAATATTTCCTTTATTTCCAATAAAAACCATAATCGGCGTTTTATCTTTTGCTGCAGTTTCTAACATTGTAACAATACCATCTTTAGAAATTTCTTGCGCATGATAAGTAGAAGGAGCTAAACGTAAAGCTTGTGTTCTTGTAACTCCAAATTTTCTAAGCATCATAAAAAAGTCATGCGTATCCTTTAAGTCTAACCAAGCTTGTTGAAAACCTTTTACGTCTATTTCGCTATCAGGTTTTTCTTCTGTAGTATTTACGTAAGATTCTGTAGTCTCTGAAGTTTCTTGATTTTCGCTTTTATATTTGTTTACTAAAGCTTCAAAAGCTGCGTCGTTACTATCTTGAGTTAAAAAGATTTTGTGAATAGCTTCACCATCTTTTCCAAAGAATTGTAAACTTTTAGAAATTCCGCGTGCATTTTCTTCTACTACAGCAAATGCCTTTTTCCAATGCGTTAAGAAAATTCTCAAATCGATATCTTCACCCACAAATAAACTAGCATGTGGAGAAGAAAAGTCACCATTTAAGTAAGTTCCTTTACGTTCGTGCACACATTCATCATTACGTGTTAAAGCCATTACTTTTCCTAATGATTCTACTTCTGCAAGTATATCTTTAAAGTTAGATTCTAAACGAGTAACCCCGTCACCAATTTTTGTAGCTAATAATTCCATTTCA
>NZ_CANRNX010000035.1 GCF_947632075.1 uncultured Flavobacterium sp. | reverse complement strand
TTGTAAAGCCTTTATTTACAATCGTTTTCCCTGTTATTAATCTTTGATGTATTTTTACTGAAAATTTATTTTAAAATTCATTAAAAGTTTTCTTCTTTTCAATAAAGTATGATTTCACTATGTCTTTAGTATAAAAATAGTCACTTTTATTATTCTGATTGTTCCATTTTTTATATTTAGAAACCATTCCATAAAAAGCAAAGTGTGATTTTACGATTGCAAAACAATGTAATGGTTTTAATTGTAACATTAATCGTACTCCAGAAACACCATCATAACATAATCGTTTAAAAATTGTACTAAATCTACCTTTTTTTGGCAAGTTTTTATACAACATGATTAACGAATTTCTATAATTTAAATATGTTTTTCTTGGATTTGAAACTGAAAGAGTAGCACCACCAACATGATAAACAGTAGAATTTCCGCAATAAAAAACTTTTATATTTTGATTAAAAGCTCTCCAGCATAAATCAATTTCTTCTTGATGTGCGAAAAAGTTTTCGTCAAAACCATTTAGACTTTTATAAACAGAATTTCTGATAAAAAAACAAGCTCCAGAAGCCCAAAAAATCTGTTTTTCATCATTATATTGACCTAAATCTTTTTCTAAACTATCAAATATTCTTCCTCTGCAAAATGGAAATCCAAGTTTATCTATAAATCCACCAGCAGCGCCAGCGTATTCAAACTTACTTTTATTTTTAAAATCTAATATTTTAGGTTGTATAATTCCAACATCTTCATTTAATTCAAATAACGATTTAATTGGTTCAATCCAATTTTCAGTAACTTCAATATCTGAATTAATCAGACACAAATATTTTTCGTTTACACTTTTTAATGCTTCATTATAACCTTTCGCAAAACCAAAATTCTCATTATTTCTTATAATCTTAATCTGTGGGAAGTTTAAAGTAACAAAATCTATAGAATTGTCACTTGAGGCGTTATCTGCTAAATATATAGTTGCATCGGAACTATATTTTACAAGAAACGGTAAAAATTTCTCAAGTAAATTTTTACCGTTCCAGTTTAATATGATGATTGCAAAATCTTTCATTAAAATTTTTTCATTTCTTTTTCAATTTCAGAATTCGTGTATTCGGTTAAGTTTTTTACGAATTCATCAGATGCAAAGTTTTTATCGTTTGTATAAAAATAATCTAAATAATTTTTTGTTAAAACACCAGTTGTGCTTTTACCATGTTTTTTTATTGTTTTTAGAAACTCTTGTTCGTTTTCAGGTAAAAACTTTTTATTTTCAAAAGAAAACGGACGATCATTTTTGTTACCAAGTAAATATAATTGAATCAATTCTAAATATTTACCTTTTGCATTTTCTTTGTATTTAGAATTTGGATTTTCTTTAATATATTTTTCCCAAATAATTAAACGATTACTAATTTCAGACCAATCTTCATTAATAACTCCATTTACTACGATTGGTTTTTTACGTTGAAGTGTTGCAATTTTAAGATATTCTCTTAATTCTCGAGAAGCCTTAGATTTAAACATGTCGTAATAAAAACCAGATCTGAATTTTAAAGTAAAAGTTCCGTCGTTATTTTCAATAATTTTAATTTGAAGCTTATCGTAAAGATCTAATTTCTGTTTTATTGAATCTGGAATTACTTCATTTTCCCACTTATTGTAAAGTAGAAAACTATTAAATTCATTAGCATCAAGCTCTTTAATTAAAGCATCAAAAATTTTAGAATATTCTAAATATAAATTATCTACATTTTTTCCTTTTGCTTTCTTAAGTTTTATTTTTAATTGCTTTTGTTTTTCTTCAATTTCTGTTATGATTTCTTGTGATTTCTTGTTCTGAAGATTGAAGTTTGGGTTTTCTGATATCGATGCTTCTAAAGTATCATTATTGGAAAATATATTACCATTTCCTAAATCTTTTTCGCAAGACCAATATAGAAAGGGCGTAAGTGCTATAATATATTTTAATTTCATTAATTTTTAATTTTATGGTATATCATTTAAAAAATGATAAGTTTCATTTTTATAATCTAATTTACAATAATAATGTTCCAATCCGTTGGTAACCATTAAATAATCGGCTTGTAAAACACCGTTATATCTTGCGATTTGATCAAATGTTTGTTGTGTAATTTTTACATTTGGCTCTTTACATTCGACTAATATATGAATTGTTCCGTTACTATTATGTAAAACCAAATCATATCTTTTGTTTAATCCATTTATTTTTACAGCTTTTTCAACATTGATATATGATCGTGTATAGTTTTTTATATACAAAAAATAATGTAAAACATGTTGCCTAACCCATTCTTCAGGGGTTAACAAAAAAAACTTTTTACGTATTTCATCAAAAATATAGATTTTATTTTCAGTACTTTTGAATCGAAATCTAAATTCAGGAAAGTTTAATTCTCGCATATTGCAAATATATTTAAACTTAACTTTAATTAAAATTTGTTTACAAAAAAAGTGCCATTTGACTTATGGAAGATGTAAAAAAAATCATTTCAGATATAAAGAAAAAAGAAATTAAGCCTGTTTATTTTTTAATGGGTGATGAACCTTATTATATCGATAGAATTTCTGAATATATTGCTGATAATGTTCTTTCAGAAGATGAAAAGAGTTTTAATCAAATGGTTTTGTATGGAAAAGATGTAACCATTAACGAAATTATTTCAAACGCAAGACGTTTTCCGTTAATGGCAGATTATCAGGTGATTATTATTAAGGAAGCTCAGGATTTAGTTCGTACAATTGATCAATTCGATTCGTATTTTTCTAATATCCAAACTACAACCATATTAGTTTTTTGTTATAAATATAAAACATTAGATAAACGTAAAAAAGTTTATAAAAACATTGAAAAGCATGGTGTTATTTACGAAAGTAAAAAATTAAGAGAATATCAGATAGATGGTTGGTTAAAAAAACTTCTAGCAACTAAAAAATATGCTATTGAACCTAAAGCAGTAGCGATGTTAGTTGAGTTTTTAGGTACAGATTTAAATAGAATTGCTAATGAAATTGATAAGTTAACTATTATATTACCTGTTGGGACAACAATAAACCCTGATCATATTGAAGAAAATATTGGTATTAGTAAAGAGTTTAACAATTTTGAATTTATCAATGCTATTGCTGAGAAAAACGCTTTTAAAGCCTATCAAATTGCAAAATATTTCGCGGATAATTCTAAAAATAATCCTTTAGTAGTTACTACTTCATTAATTTATAATTTCTTTTCTAAATTACTTCAGTATCACGGAATAACATATAAAAATGGCAACGTAAACCCTAAAGAAATAGCTAAAGAAATGAAAGTTTCCGAGTATTTTTTAAAAGATTACTCATTAGGAGCTAAAAACTATCCAATGAAAAAATGTAGTGAAAGTGTAAATTTATTACGTGACATGGATGTTAAAAGTAAAGGTGTAGGTGCAAATGCTTTAACTCATCATGATTTGTTAATTGAATTGTTAGGTAAATTTTTTAATTAATTTTTCACGATATTTGTAGAAAATTATTAAACATGGGTTTAAACAAAAATAAGATATTAGGATACGCAGCACTAATTATGCTTATCATGGGAATATTATTGATATGTCTTGGAGCTTTCAGATATAGAGATATCTCAGGATATGGCTTTGCAGCCGTTGGAATTGGTTTCTTGGCAAACGCTTGGGTATTTAGCGCTTTAAA
This sequence comes from uncultured Flavobacterium sp., assembly GCF_947632075.1. Taxonomy (GTDB): domain Bacteria; phylum Bacteroidota; class Bacteroidia; order Flavobacteriales; family Flavobacteriaceae; genus Flavobacterium. The sequence continues at coordinate 19,690 of NZ_CANRNX010000035.1, read as the reverse complement.
AGGAAGAGTATAAAAAAAACTGATTATGCAGTTTTTTTATTTTATGTTAGAAACAACTCCAGTTCCAATCATTTTATTGTTTGAATAAAATATAAAATCTAATCCGATGTATATTATTCTATCTATATTTTCTTCTGAAAACAAAATCACATCAACATTTGATACATCTCCAGGAAAGATTAATTCATTTTCAGTAAAATTTAAATTTGCGTAACAAGTTTTATTCTGAAAAGGAAATTTAATTTCAATTCTAACTCCGGTAGAAAATGGTGCGTAATTACCAGTTTCTTTTTCTGAAAAAAAAGTTAATAATGCTCTAAATAAAGGTTTGTTTTCCATTCTGTAAAAATAAGTAAAACAAAAATATTAATTTGAATAACTCTGTATCTTATATATGTAAAAGTTAAAAATTCAGATTGTTTTACACTTAACAAATTTATGTTAAATATTCTGACTCCTTTGTATAATTGAACTTAGCAAAGTATTTTTGTTAAAATTATATTTACAAACAAACTGTGAAATTTATTAAAGTATTAATATTATTTTTTATTACAATAATTACTTCAGCCTCAATTTTATTTGATTGGAGTGATTACGCTCATGTAGCTACTTTAAAAAATACTGGATATACTATTTTAGATAAATATGACGAAATTACGACTTCTCATCGAACAACAATTTATGAATTAAATTCTCAAGTAGCTGTTCCTTTATCTAAAGATGAATTCTCAAATTCAAATTTCAATTGTAAATTTATAAACTTACCTGACTATTTTACAATTTGTTTACAATATTCTTGTAAAATAAAGTCCTACCTGCATTTACTCCAATTATTTTAGAAGAACTCTATTTCAAACAACGATTAAAACTTTTAAAATAATTTATAATTTATATGAAACTAAAAAATATAACTCTAGGACTAATGTCCTTAGGGGTTTTATCAGCATGTAATAATGCAAGTAAAGAAAATACAGAACATAATAAAGAAGTTCCAGTTTTAAAGATTTCTCAAAAAGATACCATGATTAGCAATAATTATGTTGCTGATATTCAAGCTAAAAAAAATATCGAAATTCGTACCAGAATAGCAGGTATTATTGAACATATTTATGTAAACGAGGGACAGTTTGTAAAAAAAGGACAAATTTTATTCAAAACAAATGATGCCGAGTTGCAAATGGATTTAAATAAAGCTAATGCAAGTTTAAAACAAGCTGATGCTGACATAAAAATCGCAGAAATTGAAGTAAATCAACTTCAAAGTTTATTTGATAAAGAATTTATTGCTAGTAATGAATTAGATTTAGCTAAAGCTAAATTATCATCTGCTCGAGCAAAAAAAACTTATGTTGAAGCAGAAAGAAATGCAATAAGTCAAAAAATATCTTTTACTAACATTACCGCTCCTTTTGATGGAGTAATTGACGTTATTCCTTTCAAAGAAGGAAGTTTGGTAGAAAATGGAACTTTGCTAACTACTTTATCACAGTTAGATGAAGTTTATGCTTATTTTTCTATTCCAGAGAATTTATATTTTGAATTAACTTCAAACGGTCAGTTAGGAAATCATCAAAAAATAGAATTAGTTCTTCCTAATAATAAAGAATATGATTTTTCGGGTACTTTAAAAACAGCAGAAGGCGAAATCGATCCTGAGACTGGTTCTATTCGTTATAAAGTTCTTTTCCCAAATCCAGAACGTTTAATAAAACACGGTACTTCTGGTAAATTAGTTATTTCCGAATCAAAAAACGGAGCTATTATTATTCCTCAAAGAGCCACTTTCTCTATTCAAGATAAAGTTTATGTTTTTGTTGTTGGAGCTGATAACAAGGTAAAAATGACAAACATTAAAATTGATGAAACTTTACAAGGTAATTATATTGTTTATGAAGGAATTTCTAACGGTGATGTGATTGTTATCGAAGGTACTCAGTCACTTAGAGATGGAGATGTTGTTTCATTAAAACAAAATAATTAAATAGACAGAGTATATTATGGTAGAAATGTTTATTAAGCGAAAAGTACTTTCGCTAGTTATTTCGATATTTTTCGTGTTGTTAGGTTTAATGGCAATGTTCCAATTACCTATTACACAATTCCCAGACATTGTTCCGCCTTCTGTAACGGTAACAGCAAAATATACAGGAGCAAACGCAGAGGTTTCTGCAGATGCTGTTGCGCTTCCGTTAGAACGTGCAATTAACGGTGTACCTGGAATGACTTATATGTCGACGGTTACTTCAAACGATGGTTTAACTTTAATTCAGGTTTTCTTTGAAGTTGGAGTAGATCCTGACGTTGCTGCAGTTAACGTTCAAAACCGTGTAACAACTATTTTAGATGAGTTACCAGAAGAAGTAATTAGAGCTGGAGTTACTACTGAAAAGGAAGTGAACTCAATGTTGATGTACTTAAATATCACGAGTACAGAAGATAGTCAGGACGAACAGTTTATTTACAACTTTACCGATATTAATATTCTTCAAGAATTGAAGCGTATTGACGGTGTTGGTCGTGCTGAAATTATGGGCCAAAAAGAATATTCAATGCGTGTTTGGTTAGATCCGCAACGAATGACGGCTTATAATATTTCTGCAGATGAAGTAATTCAAGCTTTACAAAAGCAAAATATTTCTGCTGCACCAGGTAAAGTAGGAGAAACTTCTGGAAAAACAACAAGTGAATTACAATATGTAATTAAATATGGTGGTAAGTTTTTTGAACCAAAACAGTACGAAGATATTCCAATTAAATCAGATGCTCAAGGTACCATTTTACGTTTGAAAGATATTGCAAAAGTAGAATTTGGAGCAATGAACTACGGAATGGTTTCTAAAACAGATGGTCGTCCTTCGGCTTCAATCATGATGAAACAACGTCCGGGGTCAAATGCTTCTGAAGTTATTGAAAACGTAAAAGCTAAAATGACTGAACTTAAAGGGACTTCTTTCCCTCCAGGAATGGAATTTAGTCTAGCTTATGATGTTTCTCGTTTCTTAGACGCCTCAATTAGTGCTGTTTTAGTTACTTTAGTTGAAGCATTTATTTTAGTTGGAATTGTAGTTTTCCTTTTCTTACAAGATTGGCGTTCTACATTAATTCCGGTTTTAGCTGTTCCTGTTGCATTGATTGGAACGTTTGCTTTTATGCAAATGTTAGGTTTCTCAATTAACCTTTTAACTTTATTCGCTTTAGTTTTAGCTATTGGAATTGTAGTAGATAATGCCATAGTCGTCGTTGAAGCCGTCCATGTGAAAATGGAAGAAGGTTTAAAACCATTACAAGCTACAATAGAGGCTACTAAAGAAATTGCTGGAGCGGTTGTAGCAATTACAATAGTTATGTCGGCAGTATTTATTCCGGTTGCGTTCTTAAGTGGACCTGTTGGAGTTTTCTATCGTCAATTCTCATTAACATTAGCAATTAGTATTGTTATTTCTGGGGTAAATGCTTTAACGTTAACACCAGCATTATGTGCACTTATTCTAAAACCACATAATCATGATAAAAAACAAAATGTATTAGATCGTTTCTTTAATAAATTCAATAACGGATTTGATAAATTAACAAACGGTTATACAAATATGTTATCGAAATTCGCAACGAAAACTATGGTTACTTTCGGGTTACTTTTTGCTTTTATTGCGTTAACTTTCTTTACGGCTAAAATTCTTCCAACAGGATTTATTCCTTTAGAAGATCAAGGAATGGTTTATGTGAGTGTTACAACTCCACAAGGTGCAACGGTTGAACGTACTGAAAAAGTTTTAGACGAAGTTACAGTAATTGCCCAAGGTATTGAAGGAGTTGAAAACGTAACTACTTTAGCAGGTTATAGTATTGTTACTGAAATTGCAGGTTCGTCTTACGGTATGGCGATGATTAATATGAGTGATTGGTCTGAAAGATCAAAATCTGTAAACGATTTAATTACCGAATTAACAGAAAAAACTAAAGGAATTTCTGATGCTCAAATTGAAGTTTTCGCACCGCCAACAGTTCCTGGATTTGGTAACGCCAGTGGTTATGAATTACGTTTATTAGATCGTACCGGAGGAAGTATTGAAAATACGGATGTTGTTACTAAAAACTTTATTAATAAGTTAAATGAAGCACCTGAGTTAAAAAATAACTTTACCAGTTTTGATGCTACTTTCCCGCAGTATTTAATTCACATTGATTATGATTTAGCTGCTAAAAAAGGAGTTTCTGTAGATAATGCAATGTCAACTTTACAAACATTATTAGGATCTTACTACGCAACTAACTTTATTCGTTTTAGTCAAATGTATAAAGTTATGGTTCAAGCAAGTCCAGAACATCGTGATACTCCAGAAAGTATTCTGAATTTGTTTGTTAAAAATGACCGTGGAGAAATGGTTCCATTTTCTACATTTATTCGTTTAGAACGTGTTTACGGACCTGAGGTTTTAACGCGTTATAATATGTATATGTCTGCCATGATTAATGGAGAACCAGCAGAAGGATATAGTTCTGGAGATGCAATTGCAGCTGTTGAAAGAGTTGCAGCAGAAACTTTACCTCGTGGTTTTGATGTAGAATGGTCGGGAATGACACGTGAAGAAATTTTATCAGGAAACCAAACTACTGCAATTTTCGCTGTTTGTTTACTTTTCGTGTACTTGTTATTAGCTGCTCAATATGAGAGTTTCTTATTACCAATGCCTGTTTTATTAAGTTTACCTACAGGAATCTTTGGTTCGTACATAACTTTAGTTTTAGTTGGTTTAGATAATAATATTTATGCTCAAGTTGCTTTAGTTATGTTGATTGGATTACTCGCCAAAAATGCCATACTTATTGTTGAATTCGCTATTGCGAGAAACAAAGAAGGATATGATATTGTTGAAGCGGCGATTGAAGGTTCAAGACAGCGTTTACGTCCAATTTTAATGACATCGTTTGCCTTTGTTGCAGGTTTAATTCCATTATGTTTATCTGCAGGCGCAGGAGCAATCGGTAACCAATCTATTGGATATGCAGCAGCAGGAGGAATGTTAATTGGAACAATCTTCGGGTTGGTAATCATTCCAGGTCTGTACATATTTTTTGCTAAACTTGAAAATAAAAAGAAAGATGAAACAAATGCCTAAATATATTGCCTTGCCTTTATTGGCAATTGTAGCAGCTTCTTGTGCAACACCAAAAGTTGCAGACTTAAAATTAGCTAAAGAAATGCCTGTTTTATCAGCAACAGATTCTACAAAACAAGAATTTCAAGCTTTTGAATTACGCTCTTACTTTACAGACCCTAATTTATTAGCATTGTTTGATCAGGCTTTAGAAGCTAATCCAGATTATTTAATTGCTCAACAACGAATTGATATTGCAAATAGTTTTTTAAAGCGATCTAAATTAAATAAGCTTCCAAGTTTAGAAATTGGTGTAACTGCTTCCGGAAATCATTACGGAGATTACACCATTGATGGAGTAGGGAATTATGATACTAATTTATCTACAAACATCACTGATAAACAACGAGTAAACAGAAATTTTACTCCAAATTATTGGTTAGGTGTTCAAAGTAGTTGGGAAGCTGATATTTGGGGAAAACTTAAAAATCAATCTTTAGCAGCACAAAAACGTTTTTTGGCTTCGCAAGAAGGAATGCGTATGTTGAAAGTTGATTTGTTTACCAATATTTCAATTCTTTATTATGAATTGATTACGTTAGATAATCATTTAAAAATATATGAAGAAAACTATCAGTTAGAAAAACGTGCTTTAGAAATTGTTTCTGCACAAAGAACTGTTGGTAAAGCTACAGAATTAGCTGTTCAACAAATTGAAGCTCAAAATAAAAATATTCAAGCCGAAATTGAGCATTTAAAAGTGGAGATCATAACTGTTGAAAAAGCCATTCGTACACTTATTGGTAGTTATGATTCAGAAATTGCTCGTGGAACTGATTTATTAGCAAGTAATCGATCTGTTTTAAATTCAGAAGTTAATGTAAATGAAGTTATTCATAACAGACCAGATGTAAAAAGTGATTTCTTAAATTTAGAAGCTTCAAGAGCCGATGCAAAAGCTGCAAAAGCTGCTTTTTACCCAAGCTTAAATTTAGGTGGATCGATTGGATATAATGCCTTTTCAGCAGAAACTTGGTTAAATCCTAAATCTTTAGCTACTCAATTATTAGGTGGATTAATGGTTCCTGTTTTTAATAAAGGACAGTTAAAACAAGAGTTCGCTGTAGCAAATGCAGAACAAGAAATAACTTTTTTAAATTATCAAAAAACGGTTACTTCTGCATTTAATGAGTTGCAAGCAATTTTAAAACAAATTGATATTTACGAGCGTGTGTTAAGTATTAAACAAGATGAGATTTATCATTTAGATCGTGCTGTTGAAGTTTCTAACGATTTGTATGTAACCGGTTACGCAAATTATTTAGAGCTTATTAATACTCGTAAAACTAAATTACAAGCCGAATTAGATTTCTTACGTTTCCAGAAAGAAAATACAAAAAATAATATTTTACTTTTTAAAGCGTTAGGTGGTTTGGTTGATTAATCTGTAATTTAATAAAAGTTATATAATAAAAAAAACCTGAAGTTAATTCAGGATTTTTTTTTTGGAAGAATTTAACTTTCATTATTCTTTTTTTCGCGTGCTTCTATTCTACGTTGAATAAATTTTTGAGGATCAAATTCATTATCTGTTTCAACTTGCTTGTAAGCTGCCACTATGTCTTTTACTAAACGGTGACGCACAATATCTTTATCATCTAAATACAAAATTCCAATTCCGTTTACATCAGATAATATCTCAAGGGCTTCTTTTAATCCCGAATTAACTTTCTTAGGTAAATCTACCTGTCCTGGATCTCCAGTAATGATAAACTTTGCATTTCTTCCCATTCGGGTTAAAAACATTTTCATTTGCGAATGCGTTGTATTTTGCGCTTCATCTAAAATAACAAAAGCATTATCTAATGTTCGACCACGCATAAAAGCTAAAGGTGCAATTTGGATTATCCCTTTAAGAATGTAATCTTCTAAAGTTTGCGGAGGAAGCATATCTCGTAAAGCATCATATAAAGGTTGCATGTACGGATCTAATTTTTCTTTCATGTCTCCAGGAAGGAATCCTAAGTTTTCCCCAGCTTCAACCGCAGGACGAGTTAAAATAATTCGTTTTACTTGTTTTTCTTTTAAAGCACGTACTGCTAAAGCTACACCGGTGTAGGTTTTTCCTGTTCCGGCAGGTCCAATAGCAAAAACCATATCGTTTTTATCAACAAATTCAACTAACCTTTGTTGATTTTCACTCATTGCTTTAATCAATTTTCCACCAACACCATGAACTAAAATTTCATCACGTTTATGCATATGTTGTTGTGGTAAATCGTCCATTACTAACCGTTCGATGATATTTTCGTTTAAAGTGTTGTACTTTTGAAAATATTTAGAAATACGTTCAAATCGGTCTTCAAAAAGATCTAAAATTTCTTCATCTCCGAAGGCTTTAATGGTTGTATCTCTTGCAACAATTTTTAGTTTTGGATACAGTTTTTTTATGATATTTAAATGAACATCATTAGGTCCCCAAAAGTCTTTTGGAGTTATCTGTTCTAATTCGATTATTCTTTCGTTCAAAAGCTATTAGATTTAATTAAAAAAAATTAGTTTTGTATATCTCAAATCTAACAAAAAAAAATAATAATCACTAAACCATTTATATTTAATTAATGTCAATAATTACACTTACTACTGATTACGGAATTAAGGATCATTTTGTTGCGGTCACTAAAGGAAAGATTTTATCCCAAATTCCTAATTGTCAGATTATTGATGTTTCTCATTCAATTGATTACTACAATGTTACAAGTGCAAGTTATATGATTAATGGTATTTGTGACGCTTTTCCTAAGAACACCATTCATATAGTTTGTGTTGATGCAGAACTTTATGAAGTTGAAACTTTTATTTTATTACATTGGAATGATCAATATTTTATGGCGCCTAATAATGGAATTTTAGGTGTTTTGGTTGAACAATATCCTGCTGATTTGATTTTAGAGCTAACTGTAAGTGATTCGGTTAAATGTAGTATGGATTTATTTATTCAAACCGCTTCTAAAATTGTAAACGGAGTTAAATTAGAAGAGTTAGGTAAAGTAGTTGAAGATTGTGAAAGATTGGTTCAGGTTAAACCAATAGTTTCTACAGACGAAAATATTCTTCGTGGTGCTGTTATTTATGAAGATCATTACGGAAACGCTATTTTTAATATTTCAAAACAATTATTTAATGAGGTTGGAAAAGGTCGTAATTTTAGAGTTTCAATCGGAACGAAATATAAAATAAATAGAATCAATGCTTATTATTCAGATTTTATATTAGAATCTAAAACATTAAAAGATTATGAAGGGAATGCATTATTAGTTTTTAATGAATTAGATTTCCTTCAACTATCATTATATAAATCAAATCCGTTAAAACACGGTAGTGTAAAAACTTTGTTAGGTTTATCTTATAGAGATCCATTAACAATAGAATTTGAAAATCAAGAACAACAATAAATTATGTTTATACGAATTGTAAAAATGAGTTTTCATGAAGAGAAAATTCCAGAATTTTTAGAACATTTTCATACTGTAAAAGACCAGATTAGAAATTACCCTGGAAATAATTTTTTAGAAATGTACCGCGATAAAGATAATCCAAGTATTATATTTACCTACAGCATTTGGAATGATGTTTCTGATTTAGAAAATTACCGTCATTCTGAATTGTTTAAGGAAGTTTGGACCTTTACCAAGCAACATTTTAATGCAAAGCCAGAAGCTTGGAGCGTTGATAAATTAGTTTCTTTACCTTAAAATTAAGTATGAAAGCAATCTTACTTCGTGAATTTAAATCGTTTTTCGGGTCAATTACCGGTTATTTAGTTATCGGATTTTTCTTGTTTTTAAACGGATTGTTTCTTTTCGTTTTAGACGGATCTTATAATATCTTGCAAAGTGGATATAACGATTTAACTCCGTTTTTTAAATTAGTGCCATGGATTTTATTATTCTTAATTCCGGCAGTAACCATGAAAAGTTTTTCAGATGAAAAAAAACAAGGAACAATAGAAATATTATTTACCAAACCAATTTCATTACAAAATATTGTTTTAGGTAAGTTTTTTGGAGCATTTTGTTTAATCTTAATTGCTTTAATTCCAACATTGCTTTACATATTTATTTTAAATCCGTACGGAAATCCTATAAATAATATGGATATGGGAAGTACTATCGGAGCTTACATAGGTTTGTTATTTTTAGTTGGAAGCTACGTTTCTATAGGAATTTTTACTTCTACACTTTCAGACAATCAAATTGTAGCATTTATTGTAGCAATTATTTTATGTTATTTAGCTTATTTTGGATTTGATGAGTTAACTGCTTTGTTGAAACTTCAGAATTCAATGGTTGAAAAAATTGGAATGAATTATCATTTTAAGAGTTTAAGTCGTGGTGTGATTGATACCCGTGATGTAATTTATTTTATTTCTGTTATGGCATTTTTTATAAGCGCAACGGTGTTTAATCTTAAAACGATGAAGAAATAATGACAGGGAAAGTTAAAAAATCGGTTTTAAGTTTATTCGGAATTTTAGTTGCTTTAGTTGCAATAAACTTTGTTAGTTCATTTGTTTTTGGTCGTTTTGATTTAACTCACGATAACAGATACACACTTTCAGATACAACTTTAAATATCATTTCAGAAGTTCAAGAACCAATTGAAATTGAAGTGTATTTAGAAGGGAATTTTCCTTTAGAATTCCGACGTTTACAAACAGAAACCAAACAAATTCTTGAAGAATTTTCAGCTTATAACAATAATATCGTTTACACGTTTGTTAACCCAATTGCTTCCGAGATTAATTCAAATGAAGTAATCGAGCAAATGTATAACGAAGGTTTTAAACCAATTAGCGTAACCGTTAACGATAAAGGAAAACAATCTCAAGAAGTTGTTTTTCCTTGGGCAAAAGTAACTTTTCAGGGTAGAGAAGCTCGTGTTCCTTTGCTTAAAAATGCTATGGGTGCTTCGACAGAAGAAAAAGTAAACACTTCTGTTCAGCATTTAGAATATGCATTTATTGACGGAATTAATAAAGTGATTCATGAGAAGTCAAAGAAAATTGCTGTAGTCAAAGGAATTGGAGAATTAAATGATATTTATTTAGCCGATTTCTTAATGAGCTTACGTGATAGTTATTATATCGCTCCTTTTACCTTAGATAGTGTAGCTATTGATCCACAAAAAACGTTAGCTCAGTTAAATGATTTTGACTTAGCAATTATTGCCAAACCGTCTTTACCGTTTTCAGAAGATAAAATTCAAGTTTTAGATCAGTACGTAATTAACGGAGGTAAAACGTTATGGATGTTAGACCAGGTACAAGCAGATATGGATAGTTTAAGTATGAACGGTTCAATGTTAGCTTATCCTAAAGATCAAAGTTTAGGTGAATTGTTATTTAAATATGGAATTCGTGTTAACCCTAATTTAGTTAAAGATGAAGTAGGGACTCCGATTAAATTGGCAACCGGTCAGCAAGGAAGTGAAACAGTTTACGAAGAATTTAATTGGAAATTTGCACCATTTGCCATCAGTACATCTAATCATCCAATTGTAAAAAACATCGACGGAGTTAAGTTTGATTTTGCTAATAGTATTGATACTTTAAAGAATGACATTAAGAAAACGGTTCTTTTACAGTCATCACCATATTCAAAAATAGTAGGAGTTCCTTCAGAAATTTCTTTAGATGTTATTGCAGAAGAAGTATCTCCAGAAACTTATAAAGATCAAGGAAACATTGCGTTGGCTGTACTTTTGGAAGGAAACTTTACATCGGTATTTAATAATCGAATTCTCCCTTTTCAAGATAAAAATTTTGAGAAGGTAAGTGAGCCCAATAAGATGATTGTAATTGCTGATGGAGACATCGCAAGAAATCAATTAGATCAGAATTATCAACCTATGGAATTAGGGTATGATAAATGGACAAACAATTTATTTGGTAATAAAGAGTTTTTAATGAATTCGGTAAATTATCTTTTAGATGATAACGGACTTATTAACATTCGAACAAAAGATGTAAAATTACCATTACTAAATAAAGAGGAAATTTACAAAGATTACGATAAAATTAGAGTGCTAATTGTTGGGTTACCAATAGCTTTATTAGTAATCTTTGGATTTGTATTTACATACTTACGCAAAAAGAAATACACAAAATAGTGTTGATAAAATAACTTTTTTTATTGACCATAATAAAATATATTTGTAGAAATAATTGTCAAAAAGGCAATATAAAAAATGATTCACATGAAATTCATCGTATCGAGCTCGTATTTATTGAAACAATTACAAGTTTTAGGAAGCGTTATTAACAGTAGTAACACACTTCATATACTTGACAATTTTTTATTTGAACTTGATAACAATCAATTAAAAGTTTCTTCTTCAGATTTAGAAACGACTATGTCTGCTACTTTAGAAATTGAATCAACAAGTCAAGGTAGTATTGCAGTTCCTGCTCGTTTATTGTTAGAAACTTTAAAAACGTTTCCAGAACAACCTTTAACTTTTACAGTAAAAGATAACAGCACAATTGAAATTAGTTCAGACTTAGGAAAATATGTTTTAGCGTATGCTCCAGGTGAAGAATTTCCAAAAGCAGAATTGTTAGAAGATCCTTCAACAACTTTAATTCCAGCTGAAGTTTTAGCAACTGCAATTAGTAAAACGATTTTTGCAGCAGGTAACGATGATTTACGTCCAGTAATGTCTGGTGTTTATTTTCAATTTGCACCTACAGGAGTAATTTTCGTTGCAACAGATGCACATAAATTAGTTAAATATTCTCGTACAGATATTACATCTTCTACAGAAGCGAATTTCATCATGCCTAAAAAGCCATTAAATATTTTAAAGAGTATTTTAATGACTTCAGATGCTGAAGTGAAAATTGAATATAACGATTCTAATGCTATGTTCTCATTTGATAACTACACATTAGTTTGTCGTTTAATCGACGGGAAATATCCAAATTACGAAGCGGTTATTCCTAAAGAAAATCCTAATAAATTAATCATTGCAAGAACGCAGTTTTTAAGTTCAGTACGTCGTGTGGCTATTTATGCTAATAAAACAACACACCAAATTCGTTTAAAAATTGCTGGAACTGAGTTAAATATATCTGCAGAAGATATCGATTATTCAAACAAAGCAGATGAACGTTTAACTTGTGATTATCAAGGAGACGATATGCAAATTGGTTTCAACTCACGTTTCTTAACTGAGATGTTAAATAACTTACAATGTGACGAAATTTTACTTGAAATGTCTTTACCTAACCGTGCTGGTATCTTAACTCCGGTAGATGGTTTAGATGAAGGTGAAACAGTTACTATGCTTGTTATGCCAGTTATGTTAAATAACTAATCTATAAAAATAAAAAAGCCTCAATCATTGATTGAGGCTTTTTTATTTTTGATATCTTAATCTACATTATTCATTTTTTTAAATAAAATGGTAACTTAGATTAAATAAAAATATTTTAGTTATGAAAACAAGAAATGTAGAATTAGTTGTAAGTCCAAGAGAACCACATTTTGTAGGTGATGGATTTCGTGTTCATAATTTTATTCCAAGCGTTAATCGAATGGATATGAAAAGCATGGACCCTTTTATTATGTTAGATTACAATTCTAAATATAACTTTCCTCCTTCAGAAATTCCTCGTGGTGTTGGTGTTCATCCGCATAAAGGTTTTGAAACCGTAACCATAGCTTATCAAGGTCGAGTTGAACATGGTGATAGTAGTGGTGGTGGTGGAATTATTGGCCAAGGTGATGTGCAATGGATGACTGCCGCTTCTGGAGTTTTACATAAAGAATTTCACGAAACGGAATGGAGTAAAACTGGAGGGATTTTCCAAATGGTTCAACTTTGGGTTAATTTGCCAGCAGTAGCTAAAAAAAATAATGCAAAATATCAGGCTATTAAAAATGAAGAAATTTCTCGTTTTAATTTAGCAGATGGTTTAGGTGAAGTTGAAATTATTGCTGGTAATTATCATGGAATTGAAGGATCTGCAAGTACGTTTTCACCTATTCACATGTTTAATTTAAAAGCAAAAATGGGTGCTAATACAGAATTTTCATTTCCTGAACATTATACAACTTTGGTCTTGGTTTTAGAAGGTGAAATTATTATTAATGATAAAGAAAATGTAACAACAGACCATTTAGCTTTGATGGAGAAAAATGGAGAATCTTTTACGATAAAAGTTTCTGAAGATGCTGTAGTTTTGATTCTATCAGGTGAGCCAATAAATGAACCAATTGCTCATTATGGTCCTTTTGTTATGAACACACAAGAAGAGCTTGTTGAAGCTATTAATGATTTTAATTCTGGTAAGTTCGGAAAATTATAAGTTTTTTTACAAAGAAAACGACCTCAATTTCAATTAAGAATTTGAGGTCATTTTTATTATTTGTTTAGGACTAATAAAATAGGAACCAGTCGCAAGTTGTTGTGTTGCAATAATCATTGCTTTTGCTAAATCAGAAACATGAAGTGGTTTATAATTTTTGAATAATCCAATTGAATTGAAAAATTGTATAAGTTTCATTCCAAAGATCTCACCTTTTCTGTTTGAATTTGGACGTATTAAACTTGGCGGCTGAAAAATAATTGTACGATTAAAATCAAGTTTCAAAACTTCAGCTTCTAATTTTCCTTTCATTTTTGAGTAAAATATTTTTGAATCTTTATTTGCTCCAATAGATGAAATCAAAACAAATGTAGAAACATGATTTTCTTTTGAAATCTGAGCAAAATGATATTGGTAATCATAGTCAATAATCCATTGTGCTTCTTTACTTCCAGCTGCTTTTAAAGTAGTTCCCAAACAAGAATAAGCAACATCAGCAGAGAAATATTTTTTATAATCATTTAGTTTATCGAAATCAATAATAACTTCCTTAATTTTTGAGTCATGTACGTTTAATTTTCTTCTAACCAAACAAATTATTTCAGTATAAGTAGAATCATTAATTAATTGATTTACTAATTCCTTTCCTGAAGCTCCAGTGGCTCCAATTATAATTGCTTTCATATTTTCAGAATAAAAAAGCAAGTGGTTATCACTCGCTTTTATTTTATTTTTTTTGTGCTAATGATTTTAAAAAGAAAAATCCAACTAAACCTGCTATAATAGAAGTTAACAAGATTGAAAGTTTAGCTTCGGCAACAAACAACGGATCACTATAAGATAATAACGAAACAAAGATTGACATGGTAAATCCTATTCCGGCTAAAAAGCCTACACCAATTATATGTGCCCAACGACTTCCTTCTGGTAAAGAACTTATTTTTAGTTTGGTACAAATAAATGATGTTAATAGAATTCCAATTGGTTTTCCGAAAAATAATCCGAATGAAATTCCTAATCCAATTGGTGAAGTTAATCCATGGATCATTTCTTGTTGAAAAGTAATGTTCGTATTTGCAAAGGCAAACAACGGAATTATTAAAAAATTTACAGGTCTTGCAATTGCATGTTCTAAACGTTCTAATGGTGACTCTACATCGGTATCATTAGTTGGAATTGTCATTGCTACCAAAACTCCTGCGATGGTTGCGTGAATTCCTGAATGATGTATAAAATACCAAATAAAAACACCTGGAATTAAATATAAATACGGGTTTTGTACATTTAAACGATTCATAGCAATCAACACAAACATTCCTATTCCTGCGAACATTAAATAAGATACTTCAATTCCATGTGAATAGAAAAAAGCAATAACTAATATGGCAATTAAGTCATCCACAATGGCTAAAGCAGCTAAAAAAACTTTAATACTTGGTGGAACGTTTTTTCCTAATAATGAAATAACAGCTAAAGCAAAGGCAATATCTGTTGCCATTGGAATTCCCCAACCAGAAGCTGTTTCTGTCCCTCCGTTTAAAGATAAATAAATTATAGCTGGTACTATTGCACCACCAATAGCGCATAAAATGGGTAATGATGCTTTTTTAGGAGAAGATAATTCACCTTCTACAATTTCACGTTTAATTTCTAATCCCACAAGTAGAAAAAAGATAGCCATTAATCCATCATTAATCCACATTAAAATAGAATAATTTAAATGTAAATTGTTGTTCTCGAAACCTAATTTTGTATCTAAAATATTTTGTAATGTTTCAGCTAAAGGACTATTTGCAATAATCAATGATAAAATTACACATGCAAAAAGCATGGCACCTCCGAAATTACTTGATTTTAGAAATTCTTTAAATACAGTTAAATTAATTTTTTGAGTCATTTTTTTAAAATTAAATACTTGAAAGGTATTTTGTTGAGTGTGTAAATTTATAAAAACTAAGTTAAGAATTTGTTGTTTTGTTACTGTTTATAATGAATTGAACAATTGTTGAAAGAAGCATTACACCAAGTGTACCAATTAAATTTAACCATAAATAACCAACAACATCTAATAAGAAAATTACTATAACCGCAATTTGAACAAAAAATCCAGTCCAGAAAACAGCATTAGCTTTCACGTATTTTATAAACAACGCAACAAGAAAAATTCCTAAAACTGTTCCGTAAAAAATAGATCCTATGATATTTACGAGTTGAATTAAATTTTCAAAAAGATTAATTACACAGGCAGTTAAAATGCAAATAACTCCCCAAAAAATTACAGAGTATTTGGTTACTTTCAAATACTGTTCATCTGACTTGTTTTTTACATAAGAACGATATAAATCCATTGCAGAAGCTGATGCAATAGCATATAAACCAGAAGCAGATGACGACATTGCTGCTGAGAAAATTACAGCTAATAAAAGACCTATTAACCCGTGTGGAAGATAATTCAAAATAAAATAAATAAACACATAATCTTTATCATTGGTTTCAGCTTTAGGGTCTGCTTTTTTAATTAATTCAGAAGCTTCTTTTCTAATTTCACGCTCTCTTTCATTAAGGCTAATCATTTTTTCTTCTAAAATTGGATTGTCGTAATCTTGATTAAGCTGCCCTGAATATAACAACGTGATTTCGTTTTTTTCTTCTAAAACCACATCCAATTCATGTTCTAAATTGTGATATTGGTTTTTATATTCTGATTGCTGAATCATTCGGGTATTATTCGGATTGAAATGCAACGGCGATTTATTAAACTGGAAGAAGATAAAAACCATAACTCCAACCAATAAAATAAAAAATTGCATCGGCACTTTTAAAGCACCATTCATAATCAATCCCATTTGCGTTTCCTTAATTGATTTTCCAGATAAATACCTACCAACTTGTGATTGATCTGTTCCAAAATAAGCTAACATTAAAAAGAAACCACCGGTAATTCCGCTCCAAACTGTATATTTTTCTGAAGGATCTACAGAGAAATTTAAAATATCCATTTTTCCGTTTATCGAAGCGATATCCATGGCATTGTTAAACGTGATTTCTGTAGGAAATTTATAAATAATTAACAAAAAGGTAACTACCATTCCCAACATAATTACAAAAGCTTGTTGTTTTTGAGTTACGTTTAATGCTTTTGTTCCACCAAAATACGTGTAAATAATAATCAGTAACCCAATGGTTACAGTAATGTAGGTTAAATTCCAGCCTAATATAGACGATAATATTATTGATGGTGCATAAATGGTTAAACCTGTTCCTACGCTTCGCTGAATTAAAAAGATAACTGCTGCTAAAGTTCTGGTTTTTAAATCGAAACGATTTTCAAGAAATTCGTAAGCGGTATAAACTTTTAATCGATGATAAACAGGAATGAATGCAATTGAAATAACAATCATCGCAAGAGGTAAACCAAAATAAAATTGCACAAATCCAAGTCCGTCATGAAAAGCTTGTCCGGGTGTAGATAAAAAGGTAATAGCACTTGCTTGAGTAGCCATTACAGATAATCCAACCGTCCACCAATTGGTGTTTTGGTCGGCTAAAATATATTCTTCAACATTTTTACTTCCTTTAGATTTCAGTGTTCCGTAAATCACAATAAATAAAAGTGTTGCACTTAAAATAATCCAATCTATATAATTCATCTTACGAATATAATCTCATTAAAAAATAGAATAATGCCAGGTATAATACGTTTAAAAACAATACAACGCTGTAGCTTCTACGCCATTTTAATTTATTTTTTTGTTTCATTTTTCAAAGCAATTAAATTAGCAAATAACTTGTAAGCTCCCGGAACTCCTGCAGGTAATTGTCTAAAGAAACTTAAACCAGTGTAAACATAATAGCCTTTTCCGTAAGGAGTTACTAATAAAATTCCTTTAGTGTTTGGTTCCTCAAAATCATTAGATTCTAAAATAGGAATAAATTTCGAATCAAAACGGTCTGCATAATATAAACCTTGTTCTTGAGTCCAACCTGTAAAATCTTGTTTAGAAATTTTATTCGGATAATTTAAAACCGGATGATTTGGAGTTAAAAAAGTTACATCTGCATTTTCGTTTGTTATTCTATCTCGAGAAAGTTGTAAATCATAAGGAGCAATTTTTTCAGTAACTAATGAATGATTGGTGTTGTATTGATTAATTAAAACACCACCATTTGAAACAAAATCAAATAAGATTTCATTTTTGAATTTCAAATCGGTAATTGTATTAAAAGCTCGAATACCTAAAACAATTACATCGTAATTTTGAAGTTTTTCTTTTGTTAAATCTTCTGCTTTAATGATATGAATATCGTAACCAATGTTTTGCAAATTGTATGGAATGTCGTCACCAGCTCCCATCAAATAAGCAATCTTATGGTTTGTTTTTGCAATTTGTAATCGTTTTACGATTGCTTCTGCTTTCTTTAATAAGATTTGAGTAGGAATGTGGTTGTAACTAATTACGTTTACTTCGTTATCAAAGGTTTCATTGTTTGAAATAACTTCTAATTCAAATATTTCTTCATTAAGTTTTTCTGAAAGTGAAATTTCAAAATCTAAATTAGTTTGTTGAAGATATTTTAAATCTTTAATTTCTTTCCAATCTGTTTTGTTTTTTGGGTTATTTTTAGAAATTAAACGTGCCTTTCCTGAAAACGATTCAATATATGATTTATATGTAGTTTCAAATTTTTGTATTTTTTGGTTTTCAATAATGTTTAATTTATTTTTTATTGAAGCACTTATTTTAGGTACAACTAATACATTATCATAAACTTCTCCTTTAACTTCGTCTTTGAATTTGTAAATTATTTTCTTATCAAAAGAAATGTTTATATTGTTGATATTTAATTTAATATTGTATCTTAATTCATCTAAAGGTTTAAATTGGTTGTAAAAGGTTTCTACAGGATTTTCTAAATAATGTGCATTTGAAAGTTTAATGTTATTTGGAATTTTCAAACTAAAAGTTTCAATATGAGCTTCATTATTTTGTAAAGAAATTGTTTTTGTTTTTGAGATTTCTTGGTTAAAAAGAGAAATGTTTTTTAAATGAATAGGGTAGTTGCTTCTATTTAATATTTCATATTTAAAATATGCAGTTTCATTTGGTGAAATAAATTGAGAATCAGAACTTACTTCCATAAATAATCCTGCACAAAATAAAATACATTCTTTAACTTCTTCAAGTTTACGAGCTTTCCAAATTGAATCATCAAGTTGATTGATTAAACTGTAAATCTCTACCAAAGATGTTATGTTGTTCTCAGGTTTTTTAAAATCGAATTGATCTAAAAGTATATTTATTTTATCTCCAATTGCTTTTCCGTTTTCAATTCTGTTCCACGTAATATCAATTCCTTCAAATAAATTTTGTTCGTTATTTAATTTAGCTCCATAAATAAGTTCTAAATAATCTATGTCTGAACCTCGAGTTGGCATATCTCCAAAACCTTGAGATTGATGTTGGCTTCTGCTTAATGAAGCAATTTCTTGGTTTGATTTTCCTAAATTTGGATAGTATTTTCCAATTTCTAAAGGAATATATTTTGATTTATCTGCTTTAGCAAATTGTTCTTTACCTCCAAAAAACCACCACGAAGCATTAAAAAATAAACGCTTCGGTTGAAAAGTTTTTATTTCTTTAAGTTGGTTAGAAAACGTACTTGGATTAGCTGCACCAAAAAAAGCAAGTTCAGATAATTGAGCAGAGGCAGTATGGTGCCCGTGTGTGTTACCTTCTGTTCGATGGTCAAAACGATTTACAATAATATCGGGTTGTAGTGTACGAATGGTGTAGACTATTTGTTCTAAAATTTTTTCTTTCTGCCATTTATTATAAGCCTCATTTGGACGTTTTGAAAAACCAAAATCATCTGCAGTTGAAAAATATTGAGTTCCACCATCTATATTTCTCGCGTTTAAAAGTTCTTGCGTTCTTATAATTCCTAAAACATCACCTAATTCATTACTAATTAAGTTTTGTCCGCCGTTTCCTCGAGTTAACGATAAATATGAAGTTTCTGCATGTTCATGATTAGATAAATAGGTGATTAAGCGCGTATTTTCATCATCTGGATGCGCCGCAATATATAAAGCAGAAGCTAAAGTATTTAATTTTTCAACCTTATGGTAAATTTCACTTGGAGTTAAATTTACAGGTTTTTGTGCAGAAACCGGAAAAATAACCGCTAAGAATAATAAATATTTTAAACGATTAAACATTAG
>NZ_CANRNX010000034.1 GCF_947632075.1 uncultured Flavobacterium sp. | reverse complement strand
GTTCTGTTCAAATTCATTTAAATCCATTTACACTTGTTGGGGCAACAACTCGTTCAGGTTTGTTAACTGCACCTATGCGTGCTCGTTTTGGTATTCAAAGTCGTCTTCAATATTACAATACAGAGCTTTTAAGTACGATTGTAGAAAGAAGTTCTACCATTTTAGGAGTTCCTATTTCTTTAGAGGCAGCTATTGAAATCGCGGGTCGTAGTCGTGGAACTCCTCGTATAGCTAATGCACTTTTACGTCGTGTTCGTGATTTTGCACAAATAAAAGGAAATGGTAAAATTGATATTGAAATTGCACGTTTTGCTTTAAATGCTTTGCATGTAGATCAGCATGGATTAGATGAAATGGATAATAAAATACTATCTACAATTATTGATAAATTTAAAGGTGGTCCCGTTGGTCTTTCAACTTTAGCAACAGCAGTTTCTGAAAATGCTGAAACTATTGAAGAAGTTTATGAGCCTTTCTTAATTCAAGAAGGTTTTATTTTCCGTACGCCTCGTGGTCGTGAGGTTACAGAAAAGGCATACAAACATTTAAATAAACAGAAGCTAAATATTCAAGGAGGATTATTTTAAATGGTAAATCGTACAAAACATACTCAAATGATAAAGAAGGAAGCCGAGCGATTAGGCTTCCTTTCTTGTGGAATATCTAAAGCAGATTTTTTAGAATCTGAAGCTCCTCGTTTAGAAAAATGGCTTTCAAACAATATGCACGGCGAAATGCAGTATATGGAAAATTATTTCGATAAGCGCTTAGATCCTCGATTATTAGTTAATGGTGCAAAATCTGTCATTTCTC
Source organism: uncultured Flavobacterium sp. (assembly GCF_947632075.1). Taxonomy (GTDB): domain Bacteria; phylum Bacteroidota; class Bacteroidia; order Flavobacteriales; family Flavobacteriaceae; genus Flavobacterium. Next base: position 23,418 of record NZ_CANRNX010000034.1, on the reverse strand, counting down.
TTTTAATGAATTATTATCCATCTGAATTTCAGGTTGAAGATTCTTATAAAATTTCTAAATATGCTTACGGAAGAGATTATCATGGAGTGATTAAAAAGCGAATGAGTGAGTTAACTTCTTTTATCCGTGAAAATATAGGAGAAATTAATTCGGAAATATTTGTCGATTCCGCACCAGTTTTAGATAAAGCTTGGGCGGTAAAAAGTGGTTTGGGTTGGATGGGAAAGAATACTAATCTTATTTCCAAAAAAACAGGTTCTTTCTTTTTTATTGCTGAAATTATTTGTGATTTAGATTTGGAATATGATACAATCACAACAGATCATTGTGGTTCTTGTACTGCTTGTATTGATGCTTGTCCTACTCAAGCGATTGAACAACCTTATGTAGTAAATGGAAGTAAATGTATTTCATACTTTACCATTGAGCTTCAAAATCAAATTCCTTCAGAAATGAAAGGTAAATTTGACGATTGGATGTATGGTTGTGATGTGTGTCAAGATGTTTGCCCTTGGAATCGTTTTTCAAGACCCCATCAAGAACCATTATTTGAACCAAGAGCTAATCTGTTAGAATTGACTAAGAAAGATTGGAATGATCTTACTAAAGAAACTTATAACAAAGTTTTCAAACGCTCAGCAGTCAAGAGAATTAAATTTGAAGGTTTAAAGAAGAATATCGAATTTGTAAGAAAAGTCCTATAAAAAATAGTTTTAAATTTTTTACAGTTCTTACTTAATGTTATATTTGTTAGTTATACAAACTAAAAAATTATGCATAAAGACACTAAACGTAGAGAAGCACTACTTTACCACGCAAAACCAAACCCTGGTAAAATAGCTGTTGTACCTACAAAACCTTACGCATCACAACGAGATTTATCCCTTGCATATTCTCCTGGAGTTGCAGAACCATGTTTAGAAATCGCTAAGAATGTAGAAAATGTTTATAAATATACTGCTAAAGGAAATTTAGTAGCAGTTATTTCTAACGGAACAGCTGTTTTAGGATTAGGCGATATTGGACCTGAGGCTTCTAAACCTGTAATGGAAGGTAAAGGTTTATTGTTTAAAATTTTCTCTGATATTGATGTTTTCGATATCGAAATTGATACCAAAGATGTTGATAAATTCGTTGAGACTGTAAAGAATATTGCTCCAACTTTTGGAGGTATTAATCTTGAAGATATCAAAGCTCCTGAGTCTTTTGAAATTGAAAGGCGTTTAAAAGAAGAGCTTGATATTCCTGTAATGCACGATGATCAACACGGAACTGCAATTATTTCTTCGGCAGCGTTGTTAAATGCTTTAGAATTATCAGGCAAAAAGGTCGAAGATGTTAAATTAGTTGTTTCTGGTGCAGGATCTGCAGCTTTAGCTTGTTCTAATTTATATTTACTTTTAGGAGTAAAGTTAGAAAACATTTTAATGTTTGATAAAGATGGAGTTCTTCACACAGATCGTACAGATTTACTTCCAATACAAATGCAATATGCTAAAGACGTTAAAGGAATGACTTTAGCTGAAGCTATGGTTGGTAGTGATGTTTTCTTAGGATTATCAGCTCCGAATGTGTTAACTCAAGAAATGTTGTTAACTATGAATTCAAACCCAATTGTTTTTGCAATGGCTAACCCAGTGCCAGAAATCGATTACGAATTAGCAATTGCTACTCGTGAGGATATTATCATGGCAACAGGACGTTCAGATAAACCTAATCAAGTGAATAACGTTTTAGGTTTCCCATTTATTTTCCGTGGTGCTTTAGATGTTCGCGCAACTAAAATTAACGAAGAAATGAAAATGGCAGCTGTTCATGCATTGGCTAAATTGGCTAAGGAATCTGTTCCTGAACAAGTGAATATTGCTTACGGTGAAAAGAAATTAGTTTTCGGTAAAGATTATATTCTACCTAAACCATTTGATCCACGTTTAATTACTGAAGTTCCACCAGCAGTTGCTAAAGCAGCAATGGACTCAGGTGTGGCAACAGCTCCAATTACAGACTGGGAGAAATATCGTGAAGAATTAGCTTCTAGAATGGGTAACGATAATAAGTTGGTTAAGTTATTAATCAATCGTGCTAAAACAGATCCTAAACGTGTTATTTATACAGAAGCAGATCAATTAAATGTTTTAAAAGCTGCTCAAATTGCTTTTGAAGAAGGTATTGCAAATCCAATTCTTTTAGGAAATAAAGAGATTATTCTTGAATTAAAAGAAGAAATTGGTTTTGATGCTGATGTTGAAATTATCGATCCTAAAACGAAAGAAGAAGTAGAAAGAAGATCTCGTTTTGCAACTGTTTTCTGGGAAAAGAATAAACGACGTGGAGTTAGTAGATTAGATGCAGAAAAAATGATGCGTGAACGTAGTTATTTTGCTTCAATGATGGTTACTCAAGGCGAAGCAGATGCTATGCTTTCTGGTTATTCAAGAAGTTATCCTTCTGCAATTAAGCCAGTACTACAAATGATTCCGAAAATGCCTGGAGTTTCTAAAGTAGCAACTACTAACTTGATGATGACTAAACGCGGACCAATTTTTTTGGCAGATACAGCTGTGAATCCAAATCCAACTGCAGAAGATTTAGCTAAGATTGTTTTAATGACTGACAGAACAGTTAAAATGTTCGGAATAAATCCTGTGATTGCGATGGTTTCTTTCGGGAACTTTGGTTCTTCTAAAGAAGAATCTCCTAAGAAAATGCGTCAAGCAGTTGAGATTTTACATAAAAATTATCCGGAAATTTTGGTTGACGGTGAAGTTCAAATTGACTTTGCATTAAATCAAGAAATGCTTAAAGAACGTTTTCCTTTCTCTAAATTAGTAGATAAAAAAGTAAATACTTTGGTGTTTCCAAATTTAGACGCTGCTAATGGTGCTTATAAAATGCTTAAAGAAATTGATGGTGCTACTTCAATCGGTCCTATTATTTTAGGATTAGAAGAAGCAGTTCATGTATTTCAGTTAGGAGCAAGTGTTGACGAAATGGTTAACATGACTGCAGTTGCTGTAGTTGATGCTCAAGAAAAGAAAAAAAGAAAAAAATAATTATTAGATTCTTTTAACCAATCTCCTAAAGAGTTCAAATTTGTTATAAAAGTGTTAATTATATTTTCTATTTTTGAAAAAAATAGTGTTATGATTGCTTTTATAAAAGGGAGATTGGTTGAAAAATCACCAACAGAAGTTATTATTGATTGTAATGGAGTAGGGTATCAAATTAATATATCACTACATACCTATGCACAATTACCTACCTCAGAAAATATTATCCTTCATACATATTTTCAAGTAAAAGAAGATTCTCAAACTTTATATGGTTTCGCCGAAAAGACTGAAAAAGAAATTTTTAAATTATTAATTTCGGTTTCAGGAATTGGTGGCAATACTGCCCGAAATATGCTTTCGCATATTACTCCTAAAGACTTAATTTCAGCTATTGCAGCAAATGACTATAAAACTATTCAATCTGTAAAAGGTATTGGAGTCAAAACTGCACAACGTTTAGTTATTGATTTACAAGAAAAAGTTATTAAATTGTTCAATGTTGAAGAATTATCTGTAGTTTATCACAATACAAATTCAGAAGAAGCGTTATCTGCTTTAGAAGTATTAGGTTTTGTTCGAAAAAGTGCAGAGAAAATCGTGAAGAAAATTGTAGAACAAAATCCAGATGCTACAGTGGAATTGATTATTAAACAAGCTTTAAAAAATTTATAAAATTTGAAGGCAATATTGAAAAAAACACTTTTGAATAAATTTCTTTGGATATTCTCACTTTTATTTTTTTCTATTCAAACTCATGCTCAGGTTGAGAATGAACAAGTTGAAGATGAAAATGGTAGAACATTAATTGGAGATATAAAGATAGATGATGTTCAAAGTATTAAAGATGCTTACACTTACGATCCAATAACTGATCGCTATATTTATACACGTAAAATTGACGGATATGATATTCAGTACCCTTTGTTCTTAACTCGACAAGAGTACTCAGATTTGATTATGCGTAAAACTATGCTTGAATATTTTCAGCAAAAGCAATCAGCTATTGACGGTACGGCAACTGAAGAAGAACAGCGTGATTTGTTACCTCGTTACTATGTAAATTCTAAATTATTTGAAACTATTTTTGGAAGTAATACAATTGATATTAAGCCGTTAGGTTTCGCTGAAGTTAATTTAGGAGTTCGTTATACAAAGCAAGATAATCCTTTAATTTCACCTCGAAATCGAAGAACCTTTACCATGGATTTTGACCAGAAAATTTCTCTAAGTATGCAAGGTAAGGTTGGAACAAATATGGATGTGAATATCAATTATGATACACAATCTACTTTTCAACAGCAACAAATGATAAAGTTACAATATACTCCAAATGAAGATGATATTGTTCAAAAAATCGAAGTTGGAAATGTTTCTATGCCAATTAATAACTCTTTAATTAGAGGTTCACAAAATTTGTTTGGTGCAAAAGCAGAGTTGCAATTTGGGAAAACAAAGATTACAGGTGTATTTTCAAAACAAAATTCACAAACAAGAACAATTACTACTGAAGGTGGTGGACTTGTAGAAAATTTTGAATTATTTGCTTTAGATTACGATGCAGATAGACATTTTTTCTTATCTCAATATTTCAGAAATCAATATGACGATGCCTTAAAAAATTATCCTTACGTAAACAGTCGTGCTCGTATAACACGTGTTGAAGTTTGGATTACTAACAAACAAAATCGAATTGCAAATAGAGATAATAACTTTAGAAATATTTTAGCAATTCAAGATTTGGGAGAAACAAGATTATCAAATGTTCCTGTTGAAAGAAGTATTGGGATTGATGTAAATACGTATCCAAATTTTTTGTTAGCTCCAGTAAATACTCCAACAAATAATGCGAACAACCAATTTAATCCCGGACAAATTGGAAACAATTTTTTAAATCCTGGAATTCGTGATATAAATACTGCAATTTCTGGATTTAATATTCCTGTTGTTGAAGGACGTGATTTTGTTAAGCTTGAAAATGCAAGAAAATTGTCACCTTCAGAATTTAAGTTTCATCCACAATTAGGATATATTTCCTTAAACCAGAGGATGTCTAACGATGAAGTGATAGCTGTTGCTTACGAATACACAATCGGTGATAAAATTTATAGAGTTGGAGAATTTGGTACTGATGGTTTAGACGCAACAATAGTTGGGCAAGATCAAGATGGGCAAGATGTACCTACTTCTCAAAGTTTAATTTTAAAATTGTTAAAAAGTAGTTTAACATCTACTGAAGAACCTGTTTGGGATTTAATGATGAAAAACGTGTATATGTTGCCTGGTGCTCAGAACATTTCACAAGAAGGGTTTAGATTAAATATTTTATATACAGATCCTTCTCCATTAAATTATATTACTCCTGCAGGAGGTGCGCCTTTACCGGAAGGAGTAGCTAACACACCTTTATTAAACGTTTTTAATTTAGATAGATTAAATTCAACTAATGACCCTGAGGAAGGTGGAGATGGATTTTTTGATTTTGTTTCTTCTTCTGTATCAGATCCTTTTGCGAATGCTAATAATTCAAATCCGTATTCTAACTCCAATTCTTCAGGTGTTCAGAATACTAACACCATAGATGGAATTACGGTTGATGCTCAAAAGGGATTAATTATGTTTACTTCGGTAGAGCCTTTTGGAGATTTTCTGTTTAAAAAATTAGCTGAGAATGCTGGTGAAAATTATGACAATAATGCTTCTTATAACGAAAATCAAAAAAAATATGTATTTAAAAGCATGTACAGACAATCGTATTCTAAAGCGATTCAAGATGCTCAAAAAAATAAATTCCAAATAAAAGGTAAATTTAGAAGTCAAAATGGTGGACTGAATATCGGAATGAATGTTCCGCAAGGATCGGTTGTAGTTACTGCTGGTGGTAGAACTTTATCAGAAGGTATTGATTATGTGGTTGATTATTCTTCGGGAAGATTGGAAATTCTTGACCCTTCTTTAGATCAATCAAGTACTCCAATAAATATTACAGTTGAAAACAATAGTATGATGGGAATGAATAGGAGAACCTTTTTTGGGACTCACATTGAACATACTTTTAATAAAAAAGCATCGTTGGGTGCTACTTTCTTACGACTTTCAGAGGCACCTTTAACAATCAAGTCTGCTTACGGACAAGAGTCTGTAAATAATACAATGGTTGGTTTGAATTTTAATTATAATTCAGACGCACCTTTTTTAACCAGATGGGTAAATAAATTACCAAATATCGATACTGATGCGCCTTCAAGCATTAGTTTTAAAGGGGAGTTTGCTTATTTAATTCCGGGTAATTCTAAGGTAGATCAAATGAACGGTGAAGCAACTTCTTATATCGACGATTTCGAAGCTTCGAAATCAAATATCGACATAACATCTGCTAATTCTTGGTATTTGGCGAGTGTTCCTGTTGGATATGGTGCAGAAGCTACAGATCTTTCATCTGGTTACAAACGATCTAAGTTATCTTGGTATAATATTGATCAGGTTTTTTATACATCTTCTCGTCGTCCCAACGGAATTAATGAAAATGATGTTTCTTCAAATAGAACAAGAAGAATTCAGAAAAGAGAATTATTTCCAACAATGGATATTGCTGCCGGTGAAGTTTTAAGTTTAAATTCATTAGACTTAACTTATTATCCAAGAGAACGTGGTCCGTACAATTTTAATCCAGATTTTTTAGCAACTAATTCGTTTAGTACACCTCAAAATCATTGGGGAGGTATTATGCGCGCAATAAGTTCAACAAATTTTGAACGCGCTAATATTGAGTTTTTAGAATTTTGGTTGATGGACCCATATACAGGAAATCCAAATGATGCTGCAGAAGTTAGTAATACAGGAAAGTTGATGTTAAACTTTGGATATATCTCTGAGGATATTTTACAAGATGGTTTAAAACAATACGAAAACGGGTTACCTGGTGCAAATGGGCAAGGTGCAACTTTAAGTACTATTTGGGGTAAAGTACCAGCTTCTACAGCTTTAATTTACGCTTTTGATACCGATCCTGCAAATCGTGCAATTCAAGATGCAGGTTTAGATGGGATTTTAGATGATGAAGAAGCGGTTAAGTTTCCTCAATTTGCTCAGTATTCTGATCCGGCTGCAGATAATTATGAATATTTCTTAAACGCTTCAGGAAATATTTTACAACGCTATAAGAATTACAATGGTTTACAAGGAAATTCACCAGTAAGTTTTTCTGAAAACGATCGTGGCGCAAAAAATTTACCTGATGTTGAAGATATCGATGGTGATAATACCATGAATACAATTAATGCGTATTTTGAATATCCAGTAAAAATTGAACCAAATCCATTAATTGGTGAAAATTATGTAGTTGATGTGCAAACTGAAACTGTTACGTTACAAAACGGAACTACAACTCCAGTGAAATGGGTTCAGTATAAAGTTCCAATTTCAGATTTACCTCAATATGCAGTTGGTGCTATTACAGATTTGCAATCTATACGTTTTATGCGTATGTACGTAACTGGGTTTACAGATGAAATTACTTTGCGTTTTGGTAGTTTGAGTTTAGTTAGAAATGATTGGCGTCGTTATCAAGAATCTTTAGTTGAAAACCCTAATTTAGCTCCTTTAGGTACTAATACAGGTTTTGATGTAACAACTTTAAGTATTATTGAAAATTTCGCAAGGCAGCCGATTCCTTATGTTTTACCTCCAGGATTGGTTCGTGAACGTATCAATCAAAATAATACTATAATTAACCAGAACGAGCAATCACTTTCGTTACGAGTTTATAAACAGAGTCAAAATGTGACTTCAACAAATGGTTTAGAACCTGGAGATTCAAGAGCTGTGTTTAAATCTGTAAATGTAGATATGCGTCAGTATAAAAAAATACGTATGTTTTTACATGCAGAATCTGTTGATCCTCCAACTTCTTCAGATCGATTAAGAGATGATGAAATGGTAGCTTTTCTTCGTTTTGGAAATGATTATACTGAAAATTTCTATCAGGTAGAGATTCCATTAAAAGTTACAGAATGGAATACTACTAGTCCTGAAGAAATTTGGAAGTTAGCTAATGAGATTGAATTACAACTAGATTTATTGACGAAGTTAAAGTCAATGAAAAATAAAGATGCTAATTACGATTCACGTTATATTTATTTCAAAAATGAAGATGAAATTGATCCATCATTAGCTTCAAAAATCAATAAACTTCGAATTGGAGTAAAAGGAAACCCTAACTTCGGATTGGTACGTAATATGATGCTTGGGGTTAGAAATAATACCGATGTTCTGTATGCACATACCGGATCTCCAAAAGATATTCGAGGTGATGTATGGTTTAACGAGTTGCGCTTGTCTGACATGGATAAAAAAGGCGGATGGGCTGCATTGTCTGTTGTTGATGCTAAAATTGCCGATTTTGCAAGTGTTAATGCTTCTGCAATGAAATCAACAATTGGTTTCGGTTCTATAGAACAAGGACCACAGGAACGCAGTCGTGAAGATGTTTTTCAGTATAACGTAGCAACAGCTGTTAATGTGAATCAGTTGTTACCTAAAAAATGGAATTTAAATATTCCATTTAGTTATTCTATTTCTGAAACGACAATTACTCCAGAATATGATCCGCATAATCCTGATGTTCGTTTGAAAGATATGATTCAACAAGCTTCTTCAAGTCAGGAAAAGAAAGAAATTAAAAATAGAGCCGTTGATTATACTAAAAGAACAAGTGTTAACTTTATTGGAGTAAGAAAGCAACGAGGTGAAGATCAGAAACAAAATTTCTATGATATTGAAAACTTTACAGTTTCTCAGACTTACAACGTAGTTGAACAGCATAATTTTGAAATTGAAAGTGTTTTAGATCAACAAACAAGAACTTCTTTAGATTACGCTTATTCGTTTAAACCTTTGAACGTTGAGCCTTTTAAAGATTCGAAATTTAAACAGAATAAAAACCTAAAATTAATATCAGATTTAAATTTTAATTTCTTGCCAACGAGCATTAATTTTAACAGTAACGTGTTGCGTCAATTCAATCGTCAAAAGTATCGTTCATTGGAAGTTGAAGGAATTCCTATTAAACCATTGTATCGTAGAAATTACAATTTTAATTACAATTATGGATTTAATTTTAATTTAACTCGTTCAATCACTTTAGGTTATGCAGCTTCGGTTAACAACATTGTAAGAAATTATATGGATGATAATAACCGAGTAAATAATGATTTAGATGTTTGGGATGGATATTTTGATGTAGGTGAGGCGAATGCCAGAATGCAACAATTTAAATTAAATTACAAATTGCCAATAAATAAAATTCCTTATTTATCATTTATTGAGGCCGATTACGGTTATACTGGTGATTATAGTTGGCAACGTTCTTCTATAGCATTTTCAAATATTGAATTTGAAGGAATGAACTATGATTTAGGAAATACCATTCAGAACGCAAATACGCATCGATTAAATACAACTTTATCTTTTGATAAAATTTATAAAGAAATTGGTTTAGTACCAAGTTCTCAGCGTGTGAAGAAACCTAAAACAAAACAAGAGGCACCGAAACCAGGAGAACGCGTACAAAGAAACCAAGTGGTTGGGAATACTAATGAAGATGCTAAGTCACACGCCTTTACAGATGCGTTAATTGGTATAGCAACTTCGGTTAAAAAAATTAGAATTGATTATAATGAAACCAACGGTACAGCTTTACCAGGTTTCTTACCAGGATTAGGTTTCTTTGGATCGTCTAAACCAACCTTAGGTTTTATTTTTGGTAGCCAGGCAGATGTACGTTATGAAGCAGCTCGTAGAGGTTATTTAAGTGTTTTTCCTGAATTTAATCAAGAGTTTAGTCAGGTAAATACAAAAAGATTAATGTATAATGCAGATATACGTCCTATAAATAATTTAACAATTACATTGCTTGGTGACAGACAGTATTCGAAAAGCTTAAACGAGCAATTTGATGTTAGTAACGGAATTTATAATTCGCGTTCGCCTTATGAATATGGAAACTTTAGTATTTCTACTATTTTAATTAAAACTGCGTTTAGTAAAAATTCGGTCGATTTTTCTGAAACATTTAATAAGTTTAGAGCAAACCGAATTATTATAGCAAATCGTCTTGCAAACGAACGTGGTATCGATTTAAATAATCCGGCTAATTTAGATCAATATGGTTTTCCTAAAGGGTACGGAAGAACGAATCAAGAAGTTTTAATTCCGGCGTTCTTATCAGCATACACAGGTGGTAATCCAAATTCTGTTAAAAAAGGAATATTTAGAGATTTTCCTTTGCCAAATTGGGATGTCAATTACACAGGCTTGGTTAGAATAGAATGGTTTAAACAACGCTTTACTAATTTTTCGTTAAAGCATGCTTATCAAGCAAATTATACTGTGAATTCATTTCAAACAAATTACGAATATCAAATAGATCGTGATGCGTTAAATACCATGGGGAATTATCCAGCAGAAACTGTAGTTGGAAATATTAATTTAACCGAACAGTTCAGACCTCTTATTGGAGTTGGTTTTGAAACTAAGTCAAAAGTTAGATTTAATGGATCTATTAACAGAGATCGTTTATTGTCTATGAGTTTTGACAATAATTTATTGACTGAAGTTCATGGAACAGATTACGTTTTTGGATTTGGATTTAGAATCAAAGATGTGCGTTTTAATACTGATATCGAAGGAGCTCCAAACGGAGGAACTATTGTAAGTGATTTAAATGTGAATTTCGATTTTACATGGCGTCAATCTAAAACTATTGTTCGTTATTTAGATTATGAAAATAATATTTTAGGAGCTGGAACTGATCGTTATACTATTGATATGACAGCCAATTATCAGTTTTCTAAAAATATTACAGGTGAGTTTTATTACAGTCACGATTTTTCACAAGCAGTTATTTCAACAGCATTCCCAGTGACGAATATTCGTTCTGGTTTTAGATTACGTTATAATTTCGGAAATTAGACCTTAAAAATTTTAGAATTATCAATAAAGTTATACATTTGTAAAAAACAAATTAAAAATGAATATACCAGCTAATTTAAAGTACACAAAAGACCACGAGTGGGTAAGTATTGAAGGAGATGTTGCAACTGTAGGAATTACAGATTTCGCACAAAAAGAGTTAGGAGATATTGTTTATGTTGAAGTTGAAACTTTAGACCAAACTTTAGATCAAGATGAAGTTTTTGGAACGGTTGAAGCAGTTAAAACAGTTTCTGATTTGTTCTTACCTTTAGGAGGTGAAATCATTGAATTTAACGAAGCTTTAGAAACTGAACCAGAATTAGTGAATTCAGATGCTTACGGAAAAGGATGGATGATTAAAATTAAAATCGCTGACTTATCTCAAGTAGATTCATTGTTAACAGACGAACAATACAAAGAAATTATTGGTGCGTAATTTAAAAATCTGTTTTGCAGTTCTTTGGACAATTTTAATTCCAATTCTTTGTCTGATGAGTTTCTCAAATATAAAAGAGGTTCAACAAATAAGAATTCCGAATGCTGATAAAATTGTTCATTTTATTCTTTATTCTGTATTATCTTTTTTATGGATGTGGAGTTTAATAACAAATGCAAAGCATTCTTTTAAAAAAAACGCTAGCTTTATTTTTTTGATTGGAACTTGTTTTGGGATAGTGATTGAAATTCTTCAAGAAATTTTCACACAATCTCGTTCAGGGGAAATTCTTGACGTTGTAAGTAATTGTTCAGGAATTTTGTTCGGATTATTAATAAGTAAAATAGTTTTAAAATAATAAAAACCTCACTAACTTAGTGAGGTTTTTTAATTGATATAAGATGAAGCTTAACACATATTTAGATGCAACCTATCTAAAAACACCTCAAGACAGTGGTTTAACTGAAGATGAGACAAAACAACAAATAATTCAATTAGTGAATGACGCTATTGAAGATGAATACAAATTGGTAATGATTCGTTCTAATTATGTTGCTTTAGCTAAAGAGATGTTAACCAAAGCTAAAGCGAAAGTTTTGGTAGGTACGGTGATTGATTTTCCAGATGGAAATGGAGGTTTAGAAGTCAAGTTAAATGAGGCTCAAATGGCAATTGATTTTGGTGCAGATGATTTAGACTTTGTAGTGGATTATCAAGCTTTTATAAAAGGTGATGTTGAAAAAGTTACGAATGAAGTATTTCAAGCTACAAAATTAGCACTTGAACATAATAAAGTCGTAAAATGGATTATTGAAGTTGCTGCCTTAACAAACAAACAAATCGTACAACTTACAAGTTTAATAAAGCGAATTATTGTCTCTAATTTTAAAGAAAAAGATTACGAAAGGGTTTTTGTTAAATCGTCAACAGGTTTTTATAAAACTCTTAACGGTGAACCAAACGGAGCTACTATTGAGTCGATTGTTTTAATGCTTGAAAATGCAAATCCATTGCCGGTAAAAGCTGCGGGAGGAGTTCGTACAACAGATGAGGCAATTCAGATGATTAAACTTGGAGTAAAAAGAATTGGAACTTCTTCACAAAAAGCTATTATGTATGGTGAGAACTTAAACAGTAGTTATTAGAAGTTTAACAAATAACTTATTAACCGAATTGTGGTGATTGCCATTTTTTTAAAGTATATTTGCGCACCGTTTAAAACCGCAAAATATTACTATTTTGGAACAAAATAAATTAAAAGGCATTACTCTGTTTTCAGAGTTTAAAGAAATGACCAAAGCAGGTTTGGCAATCAGTGTTGTTTTTTCAACAATTGCTGGATATTTTTTGGCAGTTAATGATTGGAGTGAAGTTAGTTTTTTAACTTTATTATTACTTGCAGTAGGTGGATATTGTATGGTTGGTGCTTCAAACGTATATAATCAAATTATTGAAAAAGATTTAGATGCTAAAATGGATAGAACTAAAAATCGTCCAGTTGCATCAGGTAGAGTATCTCCAAAAACTGCACTTGCTATGGCGATTGCTTTGACTATTTTAGGGATTGTAATTTTATACATCGTAAATCCTAAAACAGCAATGTTTGGTGCTATTTCTATATTTCTTTATACAAGTGTTTATACACCTTTGAAACCAATTACTCCGCTGTCAGTTTTTGTAGGAGCAATTCCTGGAGCAATTCCTTTTATGTTAGGATGGGTTGCCGCTACAGGCGAATTTGGTATTGAAGCAGGAATGCTTTTTATTATTCAATTCTTTTGGCAGTTTCCTCACTTTTGGGCTATTGGTTGGTTTTTGTATGATGATTATAAAAAGGGAGGTTTTTCTATGTTACCAACTGGACAACGTGATACAAAAACAGCTTTGCAAATTATTTTATATACAGTTTGGTTGATTATTGTATCTGTATTCCCAGCATTTGGTTTAACAGGAAGATTGTTTTTAACACCAGTTGCAGCAGTTATAGTTTTACTTTGTGGAATTTGGATGCTTTATTCAGCAGTTCAATTATACAATAAACGAAGTGCGAAAGCAGCGCGCAGTTTAATGTTGGTGAGTGTTTCATATATTTCGTTGATTCAAATCATATTTATAGCAGATAAATTTCTTAGATAATGAATAATTCAGAATTAGATAACTTACGCTTAAAGAAAGAAAAAGCGTATAAAACAATGCTATTGCTTGGAATGGCAAGTATTGTGATGATCTTTGCTGGTTTAACAAGTGCTTATGTTGTAAGTAGTAGTAGACCAGATTGGTTAACAGATTTTAATTTGCCAAGTGCTTTTTTGTATAGTACAATAATTATGTTAATTAGTAGTTTAACATTTCATTTGGCTAAAAATGCTATAAAAAAAGATAATAGAAGTTTAACTACAATCTATTTAGGAATTACTTTGTTGTTAGGAATTCTATTTATAGCTTTGCAATTCGTAGGGTTCTCGCAAATTGTATCTGAGGGCTATTATTTTACAGGAAGCGAAAGTAATGTTACAATGTCTTTCTTCTATGTATTAGTAATCGTTCACATGGTGCATATTATTGGGGCTTTAATTTCATTATTAGTGGTAATTTATAATCATTATAAACAAAGGTATAATTCAGGTCAATCTCTTGGTATTGAGTTAGGTGCAGCGTTTTGGCACTTCTTGGATTTCTTATGGTTGTATTTATTTTTATTTTTTACTTTTTACAAATAAGAAATTTACTTTTCTTGAATAGAAAAAATGTGTAAATTTGGGAACTTTTTAACTTTTTAAAATTTTTATGGGAGCGACAGTTACTACAGCAGCGACTAAAGAAAAAGTCTGGGGGGGAGGAGCGTCTCAGCAACCTCTAGGCGCAAGCTACGGAAAAATGATGATGTGGTATTTCATATTATCTGATTCATTAACATTTTGTGGATTTCTTGTAGCCTACGGTTTTACAAGATTTAAATTTATCGATTCTTGGCCAATCGCCGATGAGGTCTTTAATCACTTTCCTTTTCTACATGGTGTAGAAGCGCCAATGTACTATGTTGCATTGATGACATTTATCTTAATTTTCTCTTCAGTTACTATGGTATTAGCTGTAGATGCTGGACATCAGATGAATAAGAAAAAAGTATCAATGTACATGTTCTTAACTATTATTGGAGGTTTTATTTTCTTAGGTTCTCAAGCTTGGGAGTGGAAAAACTTCATTAAAGGAACTTATGGTGCTGTTGAAACTCAAGGTGGACAAATTTTACAGTTCGTAGATACTGATGGTAAAAGAGTTGCTTTAGCTGATTTTGCAGATACTTCAATTCCTAATGAAAGAGTTTCTTTAGAAAGAAATGAAGGGTTTTGGTTCTTAGGACCATCTTCTGCGCCAACATATTCACTTGAACAAATTGAATCTGGTTTAGAAAAAAATCCTAATATCCTAATTAGAACACAATTCGACGAAGGTAGACACAAAAAAGTTGTTCTTTCTAGAGAAGAGACTTTAGCTCAGGTTTCTGAATTCAAATATGTTGTTGAAGGTGCTAACTTAGTTAGAAACGAATACGGACATAAAACTTTCGCAGATTTATTCTTCTTTATTACTGGTTTCCACGGATTCCACGTAGCAACAGGAGTATTATTAAATGTAATTATTTTCTTTAACGTATTGTTAGGAACTTATGAAAGAAGAAAAAGTTACGAAATGGTTGAAAAAGTTGGATTATATTGGCACTTTGTAGATTTAGTTTGGGTGTTTGTATTTACATTCTTCTACTTAGTATAATTTTTAAATATTAAAAAAATGGGAGCAAACACACATAGTTCTAATAGCAAAAGAATTTGGATGGTATTCATTTACTTATCTTTACTTACTATGGTTGAAGTAGGATTAGGTATTGTTAAACCAGCATACTTATTCTATACAGAAATATTCACAATAAGTTTATTAAACTGGATATTCATCTTTATGACAATTTGGAAAGCATATTATATTATGTGGGCTTTTATGCACTTAGAAGGTGAAAAAGCTTCGTTCAGATGGTCTATTGTTGGTACATTAGCTTTCTTGAGTTTATACTTAACAGTATTGCTTTTAATTGAAGCTCAATATGTACACGATGTATTCCAAAATTCAAGTTATAGATGGATTTTCTAAATCCATAAAAATGAGTTAAAAAGGCGGTGTTTCATCGCCTTTTTTTTATTTTTGTAAAAATCTTTATAATGAAAAAAGCCTTTATAATTGTAGCTTTGTTTATTATTCCTATTGTAGCTTATTTGTTTTTTGCATTAGGTGAAAATAATTTCGCAAAACTACCTGTGGTGACTGAAAATGTACCGGAACTTCCTTATTTAAAAACTCAAAACGATAGTACCATTTTTCTTAAAAACAAGATTACAATTCTTGGTTTTACAGGTGATAATATTTCTGAGATTAAAGGAAATATTACAAACTTGTGCCATAAGATTTATTCTAAAAATATGGAGTTTGTAGATTTTCAAGTTGTTTATGTGGCTCCAAAAGGAACTGAAGATGAGATTAATTCTCTAATTAATGTTTTGAGTCGTGATGCAGATTTATCTAAATATTATTTTGTTTTTGCAGAACCAGAACAGATCTCTAATTATTACAATAAATTGAATTTAGTTGGCGGTTTAAATGATAATTTAGGAACTACTAATGTTTTCATTATTGATAAAAAGTTAAATTTACGCGGACGTAAAGGCTTAAATAAAAAAGGGGTAGAAGAATATCGTGAAGGTTATAACACTACTTCTGCAGCAGATTTACATAATGAAATGTCAGACGATGTAAAAGTTATATTAGCTGAATATCGTATGGCATTAAAAAAGAATAATAATATTGAAAATGTAACTAACTAATTAAATATGAAAAATAAAGCTTATATAGGAATTTCTTTTATAATATTAGTTTTTGGAATTTTAGTTGTTCCTAAAATTGTAGATCGTTTTAAAGATGGTAAAGTTGTTGAAAACGATAGATTAAACATCGGTGCAAAAAACGATTTGTTAGAAATTGCAAAATCTCCAAACTTTAGTTTTACCAATCAAGATAGTGAAACGATTACTGAGGATTTTTATAAAGATAAAGTTTATTTAGTTGAGTTTTTCTTTACTTCTTGTCCTACGATTTGTCCAATAATGAACGAAAATATGGTTGAGATTCAAAACGAATTCTTGCAAGATACTCGTTTTGGTGTTGCTTCTTTTTCTATAGATGAAATTAATGACACTCCTGAAGTTTTAAAACAACACGCTAAAGATTTAGGTGCTGTTCATCCAAATTGGAATTTCTTTTCAGGTACTCAAAAGGATATTTTTGCTTTAGCAAATAATTACAATATGTATGTTGGTACAAACAATGATGCTCCAGGTGGTTTTGAACATTCAGGTTTATTTGCTTTGATTGATAAAAATGGAGTGATTAGATCAAGAATTGACGATTTCGGAAATCCAATTGTTTATTATGATGGTACTTCAGATGAAGGTGTGAAAATGCTTAAAGAAGATATTAAAAAATTACTTGCAGAATAATGGAAAATAAAGAATTAGAAAAAAAGTATAAAGTTTGGATTTGGATTTTGTCAATCGCAATTCCTGTAGTAGTTGCAATTTTATTTACAGTTAACTTACAAAAATTAGGTTACGATGTAAAACCATTATCTTTTTTACCTCCAATTTACGCTACAATAAATGGTATCACTGCTGTTTTATTATTCGCTGCAGTAATGGCGGTTAAAAAGGGAAACACTAAATTACACGAAAAATTAATTAAGGTTTGTATTGCATGTTCTGTTGCCTTTTTAGCAATGTATGTAGCTTATCATATGACTTCTATTGAAACTAAATTCGGTGGTGAAGGAACTATAAGATATGTTTATTTCTTTATTTTAATTACGCATATTTTATTATCTATTATCATTATTCCTTTTGTATTGGTTACATTTGTAAGAGGAATTTCAGGATCTTATCAACGTCATAAAAAATTAGCCAGAATTACCTATCCAATGTGGATGTATGTTGCAATTACTGGTGTTATAGTATACCTGATGATTTCTCCATATTACATTAATTAATTGTTTCTGTGATGAAAAAATCTATAATTTTTAAATCTCAATTAGCATTATTTTTATTGTTTTCTCAAGTATCTAATGCTCAATGTGCAATGTGTAGAGCAGTTTTAGAAACTGAGGAGACAGGAGTTAGTGCTGAAGCTATAAATGATGGGATTGTTTACTTAATGGCTTTTCCGTATTTATTATTAGCAATAGTAGGATGGGCTATTTACAGAGTAATAAAAACTAAAAAGAAAAAAGCATAATTTAAAAAACTGCGTAAAGCGGTTTTTTTTTGTTTTCATTTGTAACAAATGTTAATTTTTTTCTACTTATATTGTTAAACAAAATGGTATGAAAAAAAGTTTTTTGAGTTTATTATTTCTTGCAGTTGTTTATTCAAACACAATGTTTGCTCAGACTAAATCTTGGTCTTTGAAAGATTGTATTGAATATGCAAGACATAATAATATTTCGGTATTGAAATCAGAATTACAATATAAAACGGCCCAAATTGCTAAAGAGGATGCTATTGGTAGCTTCTTACCAAGTGCAAATTTGTCAGCATCGCATTCGTGGAATAGAGGTTTAAATCAAAATATTACTACTGGGTTACTTCAAAATCAAACAACACAATTTACTTCAGCGGGTTTAGATTTAGGAATTGATATATATAAAGGTTCGCAAAATTTAAGAAGACTTCAACGTAGTAAATTAACGGAACTGTCTGCTCAATATCAACAAGAGAAACTTCAAGATGACATTTCTATAAATGTTGTAAACGCTTACCTGCAAATTCTTTTTAATAAAGAGTTTTTAAAAGTGTATAAATCACAATATACTTATGATTCACTTCAATACAATCGTGTGAAAATTTTGGTAGAAGCAGGAAATGTACCTGCGGGTGATTTATTAGACACCGAAGCTACTTTAGCAACCACATTTCAAAATATTACTACAGCAACAAATAATTTAAAAATTTCGAAATTAGCTTTAGCACAACTTTTACAAATTTCTGACTATGAAAGTTTTGATATTCTTGATGAAGACATCAGTGCAGAGGATAATGGAATTTTATTAGAACCTGTAGAAAATATAGTTCAGAAGTCTAAAGGAGTCTTATTAGATACAAAAATTAATGCTACTGAATTAGAAATTGCAGCAAAAGATATCCAAATTGCGAAAGGTGCTTTTATGCCTACAATTCGTGGTTTTTATAGTTTTGCTACTCGTGCTGCTTATGCAGATATTTTAAAAGGTTATGAATTGAATCAAGCTAATCCTACAAATACAATCGGATTTGTTGAAGGTACAAATCAAAAAGTATTAACAGAAAATTTCTCACCCGTTTTGGGAAAAGCAAATAGTATCTGGAAACAATTTGATGTAAATAAAGGTCAAAATTTCGGAATTGCAATTTCTATTCCTATTCTAAATGGTTTTCAAATTAGAAATAATTTAAAAAGATCTAAAATAGCATTTGAAACTGCAGAATTAAATCTAAAAGAAAGCAATCTGCAAATTGAACAAAAAGTGTATACTGCTTATTCAGATACTCAAGGTGCTTTGCAAACTTACAAAGCCGCACAGAAAACTTTAGAAGCTCGTAAACAATCTTTAGATTATGCACGCCAGCGTTATGATGTTGGTTTACTTAATATTTTCGATTTAAATCAAAGTCAAAATTTGGTTATCGCTGCTCAGTCTGAATTACTCCGAACTAAATACGATTTAATTTTTAAGACTAAAATTTTAGAATATTATTTTGGGTTACCAATTTTTAAAAACTAATGCAAGATGAAAAAAAATAAAAAAAAGCTAATTATTGCCATTGTTTTAATTGCATTGGTAGGTTTCGGATATAATTATTATAGTAATAATAAAGATAAAGATCATGGAGTTCAAGTTGAGATTACTCCATTAAAAACAGGTGAAATTATTCAAAAAGTTTCAGCTACAGGAAAAATTCAGCCAGAAGTAGAAGTTAAAATTTCGTCTGAAGTATCAGGTGAGATTATTGAATTGGCTGTGAAAGAAGGCGAAATCGTTTCAAAAGGACAATTGTTAGTTCGAATTAACCCAGATTTGTATCAATCAAGTATAGATCGTACAGTTGCATCATTAGCAACCTCTCGTGCAGGATTAAGTCAAGCTGAAGCTCAGTTAAAAGAAGCTAAATTGAGTTACGACAGAAATAAAGTTTTATTAGATAAAGGTGTTATTTCAAAAGCTGAATGGGATAAAATTGTTTCAACTTACGAAGTTGCAATTGCTTCTAAAAATTCTTCTAAATTTAATGTTGAAGCTGCTCAAGCTTCAGTTACTGAAGCACGTGATAACATGAATCGTACTACTATTTATTCGCCAGTAGCAGGAACCATTTCTCGTTTAGATGTTGAGCTTGGTGAACGTGTTTTAGGAACTCAGCAAATGACAGGTACAGAATTAATGAGAGTTGCCAATTTAAATAACATGGAAGTTGAAGTTGATGTTAACGAAAATGATATAGTTAAAATTGCAGTTGGAAACGAAGCTATTATTGAAGTTGATGCGTATTTGAAAAAAGAGTTTAAAGGAATTGTTACTTCAATTTCAAATTCATCTACAAATACAACTACTTCTGCAGATCAGGTTACTAATTTTAAAGTGAAAGTTCGAATTTTAAAAGAATCTTATCAAGATCTTTTAGAAGGAAAACCAGAATCTTATTCTCCTTTTCGTCCTGGAATGACTGCAACAGTTGATATTTTATCAAAAAAATTAACAGAAGTTGCAATGGTACCAATTAGTGCAATTGTAATGAAATCAAAATCAGAAGCAATTGTAAAAACTACAGTTGAAGAAGAAGTTGAGGGTAATAAAGTAAAAATTGAAGAAAAAGAAACAGTATCAGTTGAAGATTCTGAGAAAAAATTTGAAGCAGTATTTGTGAAAAACGGAGATATAGCCGAAATTCGCTTCGTGAAAACTGGAATTCAAGATAACACGAATATTCAAATATTGGAAGGCTTGAAACCAGGTGATCAAATTATTACCGGACCTTATTCTATAGTTAGTAAAACGTTGAAAGCTGGTGAAAAGGTTACTATTAAAGGAGAAGAAGTTAAAAAATGATTTATATTTTAAATATAGAAACGGCAACTAAACAATGTTCGGTTTCCGTTTCTAAAAATAACGAGTTGGTTGCTTTACGTGAATTAGCTGAAGAAAATTTTAATCACGCAGAAAAATTGCATGTGTTTATTGCAGAAGTTGTTGCAGAAGCTAAAATTAGTCTTACAGATTTAAGTGCTGTTGCTGTAAGTAAAGGACCTGGGTCTTACACTGGGTTAAGAATTGGAGTTTCGACCGCAAAAGGCCTTTGTTATGCCTTAAACATTCCGTTAATTGCAATTGATACATTACAAATTATTGCAAAACATATCAAAATTTCTGATGGAGTAATTCAACCGATGATCGATGCACGTAGAATGGAAGTTTTTACAGCTTCATTTAATAATAATTATCAAATGATTGGAGAAACCAAAGCTTTGATTTTAGAAGAAAATTCATTTGATGACATCCAAGATGTAATTCATTTCATTGGAGATGGAGCTGAAAAATCAGAAACAATTTTAAAAGACGAACGTTTTGTGTTTCATTCAGAACTTAAATATCCTTCAGCTAAAGAAATGATTCAATTAAGTTATGATGCTTTTGTAAATAATAAGTTTGAAGATGTAGCTTATTTTGAGCCTTATTATTTGAAAGATTTTATGTTAACTACAAAAAAATAAAAAAGGGATTTCAAACTGAAATCCCTTTTTTATTAATATTTCTCAATTTTACCTGTTCCGTTTTCGGTTACGTTTACTGTTTTAGTTGCTCGATAATATAAATTTCCGCTTCCGTTTATGGTTCCGTCAATTCCGTTAACAGTATTTGAATAAATACTTCCGTTACCATCTAATTCAATTTCTGTGTAAAAGTTAGAAAGCTCTTTCGCGTCAAAATCTTTCGATCCTTTATGATTTATCTTTAAGATATTTGCAGAGCCGTTTAGTTTTAATTCTGCATCTTTATCTAAATCAATAATTACTTCGTCTGTTTTTAATCTTAAATCGGCAGTACTATTATCAGTTGCTGTAATTTTAAGCTGAAGAGTTTCTATCGCTCCAAGATTGGTAAGTTGAGCACCGTCTTTTAAAATAATTTCTTTTATTTTTTTAGAAGGAATTCTAACCTTTAATGGTTCTGTTTGTGACAGAATAACGATATTATTATTATACGTTAAGTATAAGGTTCCATTTTCAACTCTTGATTTGATTAAAGGTTGTAAATTCATATCTCCGTTAACCATAATTTTTTTCTGAAAATCATTATTTAATAAGGTAACATCGATATTTCCAGTTATTTCAATTCTATCAAACTCAGGTAATCGTCTTTCTCTTTCCATTACCCGGCCGTTACCTTTAACTTTTCGTGGTCCTGGAGTTTGAGCATTACTGTTGATTGATGTTCCTAAAATAAATAATAAAATAAATAAAAATCTCATGGTTATTGTTTTTCTGAAAGTTCTTCAAATTCTTCAATTTCTGGTAAATCACCAAAAATATTTTCTGTAAAATCTAATACTTCCGAAGTTATAAAATTTTTTTTAATATCATTAATTCCTTTCTCAATTAAAAGTGGGGTGGTGAATTTTCTGCTGTTTCCTAAAATAAAACCATTCAGTTCTAATTTGAAAAAGAATTTACCATTTGGAGTTTTAAATTTTACGAATTGTAAAACCTCAAAGTTATTTTTAATGATATTAATTTCGCTAAAACATTGTGCTTTAGATTTTAAAGTATTACTTGTAAATAAAGTATTTCCTTTGTAGTTGTTGTATGCGTATTTGTATGTGTTATTTTCTTTAATTGTAATTACTAAAGTGCCCATTTTAAATTTTAATAAACACAAAAATAGAGTAAAAGTACTGTTTATTTTTTTTGTTTAATTGATAATGATTTTATTGAGTTTTTTAAAATTAATATGCTTTGATAGTTCCTAATCCATCGTGCTTTTTATTAACTTCTTTAGGGTTTCCTTTATAAGTTAAGTTGCCTATACCTGAAATGGTAACATTAAGTTTTTCGCTAACTGTTACATCTGCATTTCCAACTCCTTCGATAGAAACAATTGTATTATTTGTTTCCAAATCAAAAGCATTTAAATTTCCTGCACCATCAATTTCAGTTGTTGCGGTATCGGTTCTGCCTTTAAGCTTTACATTTCCTAAACCTTCAATTTTATTGTGAATGCTGTTGTTGTTGATGTTTAGTTCTAAATTACCTGCGCCAGCAATGTTAGTTTCAATATCATTAGCTTTTTGAATAATAGAGCTTGTTATATATCCGGCTCCTTCAATTCGGAAAGATTTGATTTTATTTGAATTGACTTTAGCTATGATTTTGGTATCATGTACACCTACGGTTATAGTTGTTTGGGTGTGAGATAAAGTTAACGTATTATCAGAAACTTTATATTTTACCAACTCAAGATTTTCTTTTGTAGAAATTAAATGAATTTCATCACTTGGCACATCATCAGAAATTTCAATATTTACAATTGAGCTGTTCACTATTTTATCGTAACTATCAATTTTATAAATAGCCGTTTCTACCGTTTGCGAATTGATTTCAGTAGAGTTGTTTTTAACATCTGGATTTTTACAATTAGCAAGAAACAGGGTAGGAAGTAAAAGAAAGTAGATTTTTTTCATTATTTTTTTTACTAAAATATGAAAAATAAAGTTTACATAAATAAAAAAACCTGAAATATAAATATTTCAGGTTTAGTACTCAAGGCGGGACTTGAACCCGCACGAACATTACTGCTCACTGGATTTTAAGTCCAGCGTGTCTACCAAT
>NZ_CANRNX010000033.1 GCF_947632075.1 uncultured Flavobacterium sp. | reverse complement strand
GTATGCGTTTAGATTCTACTTACGTTTATCCATGGAACATGAATCTTGGTGCCATTCAAGATATGAAACTTATCGAATTGATGGGGAAACAAATGGGCGAACAAGCCAAGCGCTTGGGGGTTCATTTTAATTTCGCACCCGTTGTTGACGTTAATATTAATCCTAAAAATCCAGTAATCGGAAATCGTTCTTTTGGTGAATCTAAAGAAAACGTAACCGAACGTTCTGTTGCCTTGGTTAAAGGAATACAAAGTCAGAATGTGTTTGCCACAGCTAAACATTTTCCAGGTCATGGAGATACTTCTGTAGATTCTCATCATGCTTTACCTTATCTTGATTTCACTAAAAAAAGAATGACCGATATTGAATTGTATCCTTACCGTGAACTTTTTAATAACGGCTTGGCAAGCGTAATGGTCGCTCATTTAAATGTACCTTCTTTAGAACCAGAAAACGGAGTGCCAACTTCGTTATCTTATGAAACAATTACCAATTTATTGAAAAATGAAATGGGATTTGAAGGTTTGATTTTTACTGATGCATTGAACATGAAAGGAGCTTCTAATTTCAAAACGCCAGGTGATGTTGATGTAGCAGCCTTTTTGGCGGGGAATGATGTGTTACTTTTTGCAGAAAATGTTCCATTGGCTATTGAAAAATTTCACGAGGCTTACGCAGATGGAAAGTTTGATGATGCTCGTTTAGAACATTCGGTAAAAAAAATATTAGCACATAAATATCAAGTTGGGTTGAATAATAACAAACCAATTGAAACTACTAAGTTGTATGAAGATTTGAATCAACCTAAAAATGATGCTTTAAGTGAAAAATTATATGAAAATATGATGACACTTATTAAAAATGACAAACGTATTTTACCACTAAAAGCTGATTCAAAAATTGCATATATTAAATTAGGAGATGATGTAAACGATGTGTTTGAAAATGAATTAAAACGAAGAGTTGATGTAGAAGTTTTTAGTCAAATTGATATTACTGAAAATCCGAATTATTTAAATGAATATGATAAAGTGATTATAGGTTATCATAAAGCTGATGGTGTTTGGAAAAAACATGAACTTACAAAAGAAGAAGTTGAATTTATTAAAAATGTTTCTTCAATTAATAAAACCATTTTAGTTTCATTTGCTCGTCCGTATGCCTTAAGTTCTTCAAAAAATTTCGATGAAATAAAAGCTATTCTTCTAGCTTATCAGAATAATAAATTTGGTCAAAAAGCTGCAGTTCAAGCTTTATTTGCTGAAAAAAACATTACTGGGAAATTACCTGTTTCTATTAATTCTGATTTTAAAGTTAATAACGGTATTTCTCTAAAAGCATCTTCTTCTGAAGAAATAGATACGCGTAATGAATTAAAACATAAAAATTATGTTCCTAAGCAAAGGTTAACTGAATTAGAAAAAAATAATTTAGAAGCTTATAATAAACTTGTTCGTGGCTCAGATTCAAAAGAAGTTGTTTACACAAATGTAGTTCATCGTTCAATCCCCGAAGCAGAAGGAATGGATGCTAAAAAATTAGCTGAAATTGATAAAATTGCTGAGAACGCGATTGCTAAAAAATACACACCTGGAATTCAGGTTTTGGTTGCACGTAACGGAAAAGTTATTTATCAGAAAGCTTTTGGTAAACCAACTTTTACTAATAAAGGCGAAGTTACCAATGAAACAGTTTATGATTTGGCTTCTCTTTCAAAAATCTTAGGTACGCTTCCAATGGTGATGAAATTGTATGAAGACAAACAAATTAAATTCGAAGATAAATTAGGTGATTTATTACCACGTTTTAAAAACACAGATAAAGCGAATATTACTTTAAAAGATATTTTAACGCATCAGTCTGGATTTCCTGCATGGATTCCGTTTTATAAAGAAACTTTAGAAAATGGAAAACCAAGTTCTAAACTTTATAAAAGAACTTATTCTAAAGAATTTCCAATTCAAGTAAGTGAAAATTTATTTTTAAAACAAGGTTATGACGAAGTTATTTTAGATAAAATTAAAGAATCAAAACTTGGTGACAAGACATATAAATACAGTGATTTAAACTTTATTTTACTTAAAGAAATTGTAGAGACTAAATACAACAAACCTTTAGATGTATTAGTTGAGGAAGTATTCTACAAACCATTGAATATCGGTTTAACTTACAATCCGTTGCAGAAAATGGATATGAGCAAAATTGCACCATCTGAAATTGATGATTATTACAGATACACTGTTGTTCAAGGTTATGTTCATGATATGGGAGCTGCTATGTTTGGTGGTGTTGCAGGTCATGCTGGTTTATTCGGAACTTCTACGGATGTGTTTAAAATGATGCAATTTTATTTAGATGCTGGTTTAAAAGACAATTCTACAATACTATCTGCTAAAACACTAAACGATTTTAATACGTGTTATTATTGTTCTAACGGAAATAGAAGAGGAGCCGGTTTTGATAAGCCACAATTAGGTAAAAGTGGACCAACTTGTGGTTGTACTTCTTCATCAAGTTTTGGTCATACCGGATTTACAGGAACTATGACTTGGGTTGACCCAGAATATAATTTAGTTTACGTATTTTTGTCAAATCGAACGTATCCAAAAGCCGATGATAATAAGTTATCAAAGGCTAATGTTCGAGAAGATATTCAAAAAGTTATTTACGAATCAATTGTAAAATAATTTCACAAATAAAGTAATTTTAAGATTACAAATATTAACAAGTTTTAATTGCCCAATAATATATGAAAATAGCAATTGTTTGTTATCCAACTTTCGGAGGAAGTGGAGTTGTAGCTACCGAGTTAGGTTTAGAATTAGCCAATCGTGGTCACGAAGTTCATTTCATAACTTATCGTCAACCGGTTCGTTTGGCTTTGTTAAATCCGAATATTTTTTATCACGAAGTTAACGTTCCAGAATATCCATTATTTCATTACCAACCTTACGAATTGGCTTTGTCAAGTAAATTGGTAGATATGGTTAAATTATACAAGATTGAACTATTACATGTACATTATGCTATTCCACATGCATTTGCCGGTTATATGGCAAAGCAAATGCTAAAAGAACAAGGCATAGATTTACCTATGGTTACTACTTTACACGGAACAGATATTACTTTGGTGGGAAATCATCCGTTTTATAAAACAGCCGTAAGTTTCAGTATTAATAATTCAGATTATGTAACTTCCGTTTCAGAAGATTTAAAAAAATCGACTTACGAGTTGTTTGAAACTCAAAAAGAAATTGCTGTAATTCCTAATTTCATTGAGAGTAAAGAAAACTTAAAAGAAGATAAATGTAGAAGAAATCTTTTTGCAAATCCAGACGAACGTATTGTTACGCATGTTAGTAATTTCAGAAAAGTAAAACGAATTCAAGATATCGTTAAAATTTTCTACGGAATTCAAAAAGAAATTCCAGCTAAATTAATGATGATTGGTGATGGACCTGAAAAAGAAGATGCTGAAAGATTGGCTCGTGATTTAGGAATTTTTGATAAAATAATCTTCTTTGGAAATTCTAATGAAGTTGATAGTATTTTACTCTATTCAGATTTGTTTTTACTTCCTTCTGAAACCGAAAGTTTTGGTTTAGCAGCTTTAGAAGCAATGGCTTGCTCTGTTCCAGTAATTTCATCTAATGCCGGAGGGTTACCAGAAGTAAATGTTCAAGGAAAAACAGGTTATTTAAGTGATATTGGTGATGTAGATGAAATGGTAAAAAATTCTATTTCTATTTTAAAAGATGATGAAACTCTTCACGCATTTAAATCAAACGCACTAAAACATTCTAAAGAATTTAGTGTAGATAAAATTGTTCCAATGTACGAAGCTATTTACTTAAAAGCTCTGCAAGAAAATAAATAATGTTAATACGAAAAAGCCTCTGATATATTTCAGAGGCTTTTTTATTTAATCTATAATTCTTTCAGAAACAAAATCAAGCTTAACACTTGGATATTTACTTTGAGTCATTTGAATTGAGAATTCAGAATCAGCTAAAAACACCAATTGTCCTGATTTATCTTTTGCTAAGAATTTTTGTTTTACACGTTTAAACTCTGCAAATTCTTCATTTTTTGGATCTTCAGGTCTAACCCAACAAGCTTTGAAAGCTGGGAAATTTTCATAAGTACATTTTGCACCGTATTCGTGTTCTAAACGATATTGAATTACTTCATATTGTAAAGCACCAACGGTTCCAATAACTTTTCTTCCGTTCATTTCTAAAGTAAATAACTGTGCAACCCCTTCATCCATTAACTGATCGATTCCTTTTTCTAATTGTTTAGATTTCATCGGATCTGCATTGTTAATATAACGGAAATGTTCTGGAGAGAAGCTTGGAATTCCTCTGAAATTCATTAATTCGCCTTCAGTTAAAGTATCTCCAATTTTAAAGTTTCCAGTATCATGTAACCCAACAATATCTCCAGCGTAAGAAATATCAACAATTTCTTTTTTCTCAGCAAAGAATGCGTTTGGTGAAGAGAATTTTAAATTCTTACCTAAACGAACATGCATATAGGGTTTGTTTCTTTCAAAAGTTCCTGAAACAATTTTAATGAAAGCTAAACGGTCGCGGTGTTTTGGATCCATGTTTGCGTGAATCTTAAATACAAAACCTGAAAACTTATTTTCATCTGGTTCAACTAATCGAGTATCAGATTCTTTTGCACGTGGAGATGGCGCAATTTCAATAAAACAATCAAGAAGTTCACGAACTCCAAAGTTATTTAAAGCTGAACCAAAAAAGACAGGTTGCAAATCTCCATTAATATATTCGTCTCTATTAAAATCTGGGTAAACTTCTTGTAATAATTCTAATTCATCACGTAAGTTATTTGCAGATTTTTCACCAATTAACTCATCTAATTCTTTAGAAGCTAAATCTCCAACAGTAATTACATCGTCAATATTTTTACGACTGTCTTCTGAAAATAAGTTGATGTTTTTCTCCCAAATATTGTAAATTCCTTTAAAATCATATCCCATTCCGATTGGAAATGAAAGTGGAACTACTCTTAATTTAAGTTTTTGTTCAACTTCATCCAAAAGTTCAAAAGCATCTTTACCTTCACGATCTAACTTGTTAATGAAAACAATCATCGGAATATTTCTCATTCTACAAACTTCGACTAATTTTTCAGTTTGCTCTTCAACCCCTTTTGCAACGTCAACTACAACGATTACAGAATCTACAGCAGTTAATGTTCTAAAAGTATCTTCTGCGAAATCTTTGTGTCCGGGTGTATCTAAGATGTTTATTTTCTTGTCTTTATAATTAAAAGCTAAAACAGAAGTAGCAACAGAAATTCCTCTTTGGCGTTCAATTTCCATGAAATCGGAAGTAGCACCTTTTTTAATTTTGTTGCTTTTTACTGCACCAGCTTCTTGAATAGCTCCACCAAATAATAATAACTTTTCTGTTAATGTGGTTTTACCGGCATCGGGATGGGCGATAACACCAAACGTTCTTCTGCGTAATATTTCGTTTTTAAAACTCATTATCTTATAATTAGGATTGCAAAAATAGTACTTTTTATTTTCAGAATTGCCTATTAGATAAGCTTCAGTAAAATAAAACCGATAATATTTTGTTAACTATTCATTTTGATTGTAGTTGAATACCTGAAATTGTTATTTTTGTTTATAATAATTAACTTAGATTTTTTAAATTTAAATAAGAATATGAACCTAAAATCAATTGTATATTTTTCATTATTTGGCTTAATTGGAATTAATGGAAATGCACAAAATCCTTCAGATGAACTTTTGAAAATAAATAATGTTCCTTTCACTGTTGGTGAGTTTGAACGTATTTATACTAAAAACTTAGATTTGATAAAAGATGAACAGCAAAAAGACATCAACAATTATTTAGATTTATTTATTCTGTATAAATTGAAAGTAGCAAAAGCTATTGATTTAGATTTGGATAAAAAAACAGTACATATCAATGAATTTAATTCTCATAGAAATCAATTTGCAGCTCAATATCTAACTAATCAAGAAACTTTAGATAAGCTTGCACTTGAAGCTTATGAACGCTCTAAGTTTGAAGTAAAAGCATCTCATATAATTTTTTTAGCTGATGAATTTGCAACTCCTGCTGATACTTTAAAAGCTTATAATCGAGCAATTGAAGTTAGAAACGAAATCTTGAATGGAAAAGATTTTGCAGAAGCAGCATTTGAATATTCAGACGACCCTTCTTCTAAAGAAAATAAAGGAAACTTGGGGTATTTTTCTACTTTACGAATGGTGTATCCTTTTGAAACTGGTGCTTACAATACTCCTGTAGGTGAAATTTCTATGCCAATTCGTTCTCAATTTGGTTATCATTTAATTAAAGTTGAGGATAAACGTTTACGACACGGGAAACGAGAGGTGGCTCAAATTTTTGTCGAAAAAAAGGATGATATTGTTTTTGATGTTGCAAAGAAACAAATTGACGAAATCTATAGTTTGTTAAAAGAGGGAAAATCATTTGAAGATTTGGTTCAACAGTATTCTGAAGATTTAACTTCAAAGTCAAACAATGGAAAATTTGCTAACTACGAACCAGGTTTAATTTTTATTGAAAATTTAGACGAAAAAGTTTATGATTTACAAAAACCTGGCGAATTTTCAGAACCTTTTAAAAGTCAACATGGATGGCACATTGTTAAATTAGTTGCTGAAGAAGAAATTCCAACTTTTGATGAAAGAAAGCAATTTTACATTCGTAAAGTACAATCTGATTCGCGATCAAGAGTTATTGAAAATGAAATAGTTTCAGAATTAAAGGAAAAATATACGTACAAATTAAATGATAAAAATTTTAAAAGTTTTGTGAAGTTTATTGAAAAGAATGTAACCAAAGCTGATTATTCTGAAAAACTTAGATCTAATAAAGAATTAGCAAGTTTTGCTAACCAGAAAATTAACGAAAAAGAATTTGTAGACTTTATAGATGTAAAAGGAGTGAATTTTGCAGTAGTCACACCTTTAATTAATGGAGTTGAATATGTGTTTAATGATTTCGTTTCTGAAACAATTCTGAGTTATTATAAAAACAATTTAGAAAATGAATTTCCAGAATTCAAATATACCGTTCAAGAATTCAAAGAAGGATTGCTTTTATTTGATTTGCTAGAAGAAGAAGTTTGGAAAAAGGCTAAAAATGACACTTTAGGTTATACAAATTTCTACCAAACTAACCTAAACCAGTTTAAAGATGATGAAGCAATAGTCGGATTAATTTATCAATCGAATAAGAAATCAGATCTTAAAAAAATTCAAAAAATATATTCGAAAAGTACTGTAAAGCAATCAGATAAAATCAGTGAGATTTTAGAAAAATCAGAAGTAAATTATAAAAAAGGTAAGTTTGAAAAAAATAATCAGTTTTTACCTAAAGGATATAAACTTGTTGCTGGAGTTTCTGACATATTTGAACAAGAAGGTAAGTTTTATTTAGTGGTAGCGGAAGAGTATTTACCTTCAAGAATTTTAGATTTAGAAGAGGCTAAACAAAATGTAATTTATCAATATCAACAAGAAATTGAAAAACAATGGATTGAAGATTTAAAACAAAACGCTGTTATTGAAATTAACGAGCCAGTTTTAAATCAATTGAAAACCAAATACAATAACAATTAATATTGAATTAATTCAAAAAATAATTTAACAAACCAATTCGTAGTGTATCTTTGTAGGTAATTTGAATTGAAATAAGAAACAGCATATGAAATTAATTAATAAAAATATTGCTTTTTTAGCAGTATTCTTCGGATTGGTAATTGGTACTCTTTCCGCTCAAGAAAAAAAACGTATCGATGGCGTAATCGCAGTTGTTGGAGAAAATTATATTTTAGAGTCAGACATTGCTCAAGGATATATTCAAGCTCAAGCTTCAGGAATTGATATTTCAGATAAATCAAAATGCTACTTCTTAAATATATTATTAGATAATAAATTAATGGCTCACCAAGCTGTACAAGATAGTTTAGTAGTTACAGATGAAGAAATAAATATGTTCATTGAACAACAAACCGATCGTATGGTTGAAGGTTTTGGTTCGTTAGAAAATACCTTGAAGGCTTACAATAAAAAATCTTACGAAGACTTTAGAGCTTATTTCTTTGATATTGTTAGAACTAATAAGTTAGCAGAAGCAATGCAAAATGAGATTGTAAAAGATATGCAAATAACTCCAGAAGAGGTTCGTCGTTTTTATAATTCAATTCCAAAAGAAGAATTACCAGTTGTAGGACAAGAAATTGAAATGGCAGAAATTGTTATTAAGCCTGAAGTTTCAAAAGCAGAAGTTCAAAAAGTAATTGATCGCTTAAATGAAATTAGAAATGATGTTTTAGAATACGGCTCAAATTTCCAAAGTAAAGCTATTGCGTATTCAGAAGATCCTGGTTCAATTCAAAGCGGAGGACTTTATACTATCACTAAGAAAGATCCTTTTGTAAAAGAATTTAAAGAAGTTGCTTTTAGTTTACGTGAAGGTGAAATTTCTTTACCTTTTGAAACAGAATTTGGTTATCATATTATATTTTTAGAAAAAATTGACGGACCAAAATTAACTTTAAGACATATTTTACTTACTCCAAAACCAAGTCCAGAAGCAATAATTGCAGCGCAAGAAAAAGTTGAGAAAATTAGAAATAGTATCTTAAATAAAGAAATAACTTTTGCAGAAGCAGCTCAATCGGTTTCAGATAGAAAAGAAAACAGATTAAACGGAGGATTAGTTGTAAATGAAGCTACTGGAGATACCAGATTTGAGTTAAACAGAATTGAAGATCCTGTATTGTATAGTATGGTTTCTAATTTAGCGGTTGAAGAAGTTTCTTTACCAAGAATGGTTACAGATCGTGGAAGCTCTAAACCTGCTTATTACAGGTTAATTCAAGTTACAGCAAAACACGATGAACATCCGGTAGATTATACATTAGATTATCTTAAAGTTCGTGAAATTGCATTACGTAATAAGAAAAAAGAAACAGTAGATAAATGGGTTAAAGATAAAATCGATGAAACCTATGTGAAAATTGCAGATGATTACAGCGATTGCGAATTATCTGGTAATTGGATAAAATAGCAAAAATAAAAAAGCCAACTTTTAAGTTGGCTTTTTTGTTAATCGTAATTTCCTAAAACTTGTTCTGTAATTGTGAACTGATCTGTTCCGTTTACAAAAGTTGATTCTTTAAGAATAAGAGTATGAGTGTAACCCGTAATTATTTCCGGATTTTCTATTGTTGAGTTAGCTGTGGTTACAATTTCTATGCTCCCTGTTGTAGCTCTCCATTCTTCAATAATATTAGTCGATGGGTCAGAGAAATTCATTTCACATGCTTCATTATAATTTACAATCTGATTTAATATATAAAAAGTTATATAATTTTCATTATTCAAATTAATTGTTTTTGAACCTACTGTTTCTGTGAATACAAACTCAGGACTATTAATCTTGAAAATTTGACGGTCTTTGTTTATAACAGCAGCTGTATTTTCACAAAAGTTAATTACATTACCTAAATTAAAATCTAAAACAGATGATGAATTTATATATTCTCCAAAATTGTAATCCTCATATTTCAATTGTTTATCTTGGTTAGATAAAACAATATTTTGAAAATTAAAAGTGTAAACGTAATTTATAGATACTTTTGAATCGTTATTTGGCTGAATAATTTGTCTGATTCTTTTGTACTTAATGGTTCCTCCATTGTTTGAAGCATATTCAGTAACCACCTGCGGGTTTGCAGGCGGAATTAAATCGCAAACAGAACCACCGATTGCTTTTCCACTATATTGTCTATAAAGTATATTATTTGAATTTGAAATTTCAAATTCTTGATTTAAAGGTAATGGAGTTTCGTCATTAATATGATTGGTCATATTTAGTAACAACATTTCGTTCCCGTTTAACTTGTAAAAAATACTTTTTTGATTGCATTTTTGTACATTTCCAGCGAAATTTAAATCATCGAAAATTAAATCACCATCATTACAATTTGTAAATAAGGCACTTGCGAATAAAAGAAAAACTATTTTTTTCATTATTTATATTTTCAACAAAAATAACTTATTTCCATAAACTTTGGTAATCTTATTTGAACATTCGCTCGAATTCTTATATTTGAATATAAAAAATAAGTTAATGTCGAGTACTGTTCAAAAAACTAATTATTCTGCCCTTTACACCTTAATTGTTGTTTTTTTCTTTTGGGGGTTTATCGCTGCCGGAAACAATATTTTTATTCCATTTTGTAAAGAATATTTTCATTTAGATCAATTTCAATCGCAGTTGATTGATTTTTCTTTTTACACTGCTTATTATCTTGGAGGTTTGTTATTATTTACCTTCGGAATGCTCCGCGGTAAAGATTTAGTAACTTTTTGGGGGTATCGTAAAAGTATCATTTTCGGATTGTTGTTTTCTGCCTTAGGTGCAGGTGCAATGATTTTAGCGGTCGAAGCTAATGTATATATCGGAATGTTATGCGGACTTTTTATTATGGCTTTAGGATTTTCATTACAACAAACTGCTGCCAATCCGTTTGCAATTTTATTAGGTGATTCAAAAACAGGAGCAAGTCGTGTAAATTTAGGTGGCGGAATAAATTCTTTAGGAACAACTATTGGTCCGTTAATTGTTGCTTTTGCACTTTTCGGAACAACCTCGGCAGTTAGTGACGAACAAATTAAAACACTGGGATTAGAAAAAGTAGTTTTATTATATTCATGCGTTGGATTTTTATTTATTGCAGCAGCATGTTTATTCTATTTTTCTAAAAAATTACCAGAAGGAAAATCAACTGAGCCTATTGAAAAATCAACTAAAGCGTTACAAACCTTAATTGTAATGACAGTGCTACTTTTCTTATCTTTAGTGCCAGTTTTTCAAACTTATAAAAGTTCTGAAAATAATCAGTTGACTGAATTACAAGCTAAAATTGATGAACAAAACACTCTTTTAAATACTACCGATTCTTGTCAAAAAGAAAAGATTCAAAAAGAAATTATTCATTTAAAAAATCAATATTCAGAAATAAAAGTTCCGTTAGAAAACAAACGAATGACTTGGTTAGCCGTTGCTTTACTTGTAGTTTTAGGAAGTTTATCAAGTGCATATTTTCGTTCTAAGAATTCTAAAGAAGGTTGGGGTGCTATGCAATATCCACAACTCTTATTAGGAATGATTGCATTGTTTATGTACGTTGGAGTAGAAGTAGCAATAGGAAGTAATTTAGGTGAATTATTGAAAACTCCAGATTTTGGTAATTTGCAAGCATCAGAAATTACACCTTATGTTTCAATGTATTGGGGAAGTATGATGATAGGTCGTTGGGCTGGAGCGATTAGTGCTTTTCAATTTTCAGAAAATAAGAAACGATTGCTAACTATTTTAATGCCATTTATTGCATTTTCAATTATTATTATTGCAAATACTTTGGCAAATTATAATATGTCACAACTGTATTTTTATGTAATTTGTGTCGTAATTCAAATCATTGCTTTTTTCATAAGTAAAGATAAACCTGTACGTACTTTAGTAGTTTTTAGTGTTTTTGGAATAACTGCATTAATAATTGGATTAAATACTTCTGGTACCGTAGCAATTTATGCATTCCTTTCAGGTGGATTGGCTTGTAGTATTATGTGGCCTTCTATTTTTAACTTGGCTTTAATGGGATTAGGAAAATACACAGCTCAGGGTTCTGCCTTTTTAGTAATGATGATTTTGGGTGGCGGAATTATACCTCCAATACAAGGGAAATTGGCTGATATGATTGGAATTCACTGGTCATATTTAATATCGTTAGCTTGTTTTATCTACATTTTGTTTTACGCAATTGTAGTGAAAAAAGTTTTACAAAATCAAGGAATTAATATTGAAGAATCGAATAATTAATATGAACGAATTTTATAAATTATCAGCGATAACTTTACAAGGTAATTTGTTTTCTTTTGAAAATTTGCGAGGTAAAACTGTTGTTATTGTTAACACTGCGAGTAAATGTGGATTTACGCCTCAATATGATGGATTAGAAATTTTGTACCAAAAATATAAAGATCAAGGTTTGGTTATTTTAGGATTTCCTTGTAATCAATTTTTAAAACAAGAGCCAGGAGATGTTTCTTCTATAGATGGATGTTTAATTAACTACGGAGTTTCTTTTCCTATTTTTGAAAAAATTGATGTAAACGGTTCTAATACACATCCTGTTTTTAAATTTTTGAAAAAGAATTTATCAGGAATTTTCGGTAATTTCATTAAATGGAATTTTACCAAATTTGTTATTGATAAAAATGGAAATCCTGTAAAAAGATTTGCTCCAATTACAAAACCAGAAGAAATGGAAAATTACATTAAATCGATTTTATAAGTTATGAAACAAAAGATAAAGCCGATGTCTACTGAAGAAATTTCATTAATTAATGAATTTGGTGCAGAAGTTCCATTTCGTGTATTGCAAACAACCAATGAAATTGATTTAAAAGTTTTACGAACTGTTTGTGATTTAATTGAAACTAATAATTTAGACTTGGCGCATTTAATTCAGCGAATGCACGCAACTGTTACCAGTGAACAATCTAAAGGAGTTGGAATTGCTGCACCTCAGGTCGGAATTAATAGAAGAGTAATTTTAGTACAACGTGTAGATAAAGAACGCGAATTTGAATTTTTCATTAATCCTAAAATTATCTGGAAATCTGAAATTCTTCGTGAAGGCGAAGAAGGATGTTTGTCAATTCCAGATGCTTATCAGCCTGTAAAAAGAAGTTTAGTTATAACTATACAGTTTCAAAATTTAGAAGGAATTCTTCGTACAGAAACAATTGAAGGATTTGCCGCTGTTATTTTTCAACATGAGATAGATCATTTAAACGGAATTTTATTTACAGATTATTCAGAATCCCAATCTTATGATGAATATAGATTGGCAAATGAAATTCATACACTTTATTATAAAAAATAGTTATAGTTTTTTAATGTTAAGTTTACAAAGTAGTTTAATCTTAAGTTAAAAAAATATAATTCAAATTGTGTATTGAATTTACTTAAAGAAAAAAAAAGGTCTTACAAATTTGTAAGACCTTTTACTATTTATTTAAATTCTTTTTTTAAACGATCAAGACTAATTTTATTTTCTCTGTCTTTAATTGTTTCTCGTTTATCATAAAGTTTTTTACCTTTTGCTAAAGCGATTTCTAATTTTGCTAATCCTTTTTCATTTGTAAATAAACGAAGCGGAATTATAGTTAAACCTTTATTTTGGACACTTTTGTGTAATGATCGTAATTCTTTTTTATTAAGTAATAGTTTACGTTCACTCTTTGCTTTATGGTTGTAACTTGTTCCGTAAGAATATTCTTCGATATGTGAATTAATCATAAATAACTCTCCGTTCTGAAATTCACAGAAACTATCAGCTATATTGGCTTTTCCTAAACGAATAGATTTTATTTCAGTACCTGCAAGTACAATTCCTGCGGTATATTTTTCTAAAAATTCATATTCAAATTTAGCTCTTTTGTTTAGTATGTTTACTGATTTTAGCATGCTTTAATGTACTTTTTTAAATTTATGGATTTCCAATAAATTATTTTTTTGACTTTGTGATGAATGGAAAATTTCCAAATTCAGCAGCCAGTTCTTTTGTTTTATAAGCTAAAGCCGAATTTTTATTATTAAAACAAATAATTGCGATTGTGTCTTTTTGCAAAGTTACAAAAGAAGTTTTATTACCTCTCCACCATCCGTTATGGAAAGTATAAGTATCACCTTCTTTTGGTTCAATTAATCTAAATCCTAAACCGTAATTATTTGAACCTACTTTTTCGTAACTATAACCTTTGAACATTTGTTCTTTCATGTTTTTACTTAAAAATTGATCAGAATATAAGGCTTTATCTAATTTTAGCATATCTCGTGGTGTAGTGTAAATGTTCTTATCACCATAAGTCCCGTCTAAATAATCCCAATGCATTTTTTTATTATTCGCATGGTAAGACTGAGTTACTGTATCTTTATTTTTAATATCATCAAAAACAAAAGTATCTTTCATTTTCAATGGATTTAAAATTAAAATTTTTAACGCTTCTTGAAAAGTTTTTCCGGTTACTTTTTCTACAATTGAAGCAAGTAAAACATAGTTGGTGTTACAATATTTAAAACGTGTATTAGGTTTGCTTTCTAGTTTTATTTCTGCAGTGTTCTTAAGCAACTCTATTACATCGTTATTTGTTAAAGTTTGTTTACGATCCCAAATTCCTGGAATTTCTGTAAAATTACCGTAATAAGGTAAACCTGAACGATGATTTAATAATTGTCTTACAGTAATTTCTTTGTATGGAAAATCTTCTAAATAAGTACTTACAGATTCATCTAAATTTATCTTCTTTTTATCAACTAATCTTAAAACTGTTACAGCAGTGATAACCTTACCAACAGAAGCAACATGCATTGGTGTATTTGCATTAATTTTTTCTTTCAATGCAAAATTCGAATAACCATCATAGTCTTCAAATATTACTTCACCATTCTTTGCCATTAAAAAACCGCCTGAGAAGCCTGGTTTCTTTATGTTTTTTTGATAGAAATTTTCAACTAACTCTGCAGTTTCAATTTTATATTCTGGAGAAACAGGATGAAACCCAACATTGTAATTTACATTATTTTCATATGATTTATCTTTTAATTGGGCTAATTCTTTATTTTTATTACATGCACTCAGTAGAACAACTAATGAGATTGTTTTTATATATAAATATTTCATAAAAAAAATCGAGTATCCACAAATATACAAATTAACTGATTTAACATAAGGTTTATGTTTAAGAAGTTCATTAAAAAATATATAGTTGAATCTAATAACTTTCAGAGATAAAAATAGTTTTAGATTTTGGTAAAAGAAGTATCTTTACAACAAAGAAAATTTTGATTATGAGTAACATTAATTGGCAAACTGTAAAAGAGTTTGAAGATATTACGTATAAAAAATGTGATGGTGTTGCACGTATTGCATTTAATCGTCCGGAAGTTAGAAATGCTTTCAGACCTAAAACTACTAAAGAATTATTAGAAGCTTTTCATGATGCTCACGAAGATACTTCGATAGGAGTAATTTTATTATCGTCTGAAGGACCTTCACTTAAAGATGGAGTTTATTCTTTCTGTAGCGGAGGTGATCAAAGAGCTCGTGGTCACCAAGGATATGTAGGTGAAGATGGATACCATCGTTTAAATATTTTAGAAGTTCAACGTTTAATTCGTTTCACACCAAAAGCTGTTATTGCGGTGGTTAACGGATGGGCTGTTGGAGGAGGACATTCATTACACGTAGTTTGTGATTTAACATTAGCAAGCAAAGAACATGCGATTTTTAAACAAACTGATGCTGACGTTACCAGTTTTGATGGTGGATATGGTTCTGCATATCTTGCTAAAATGGTTGGACAGAAAAAAGCTCGTGAAATTTTCTTTTTAGGAAGAAACTATTCTGCTCAAGATGCTTATGAAATGGGAATGGTTAATGCTGTAATTCCGCATGAAGAATTAGAGCAAACTGCTTATGAATGGGCTCAAGAAATTCTTGAAAAGTCTCCAATTTCAATTAAAATGTTGAAATTTGCGATGAATTTAACTGACGATGGAATGGTAGGTCAACAAGTTTTTGCTGGAGAAGCTACTCGTTTGGCTTATATGTCTGATGAAGCAATTGAGGGAAGAAATGCTTTTTTAGAAAAGAGAAAACCAAATTTCGAAAAAAAATATATTCCATAATAAAAAAAGCCAAATCAAAATGATTTGGCTTTTTTATTTAGAAAATTACAGTTCCGTTTATTTTTACATCTGTTTCTAAAATTTCTGATGATGTTAATGTTGAAGCTTTAAATGTTCCGTTAAAATTGAATTTACATTTAATTATTTCCATTCCATCTTGATTTGAAATAGACTGCTCGTTTGAAATTGTAAAGGTTCCAGAAGTTGAGGTGTATAATTTACCGCCTCGCTTTATGGTTATTACATTATTTCCACCACTCTCATTATCTAAATTATGTCTAAGTTGACCATTCTCCTTATTAGAAATATTAGCGTTAAATTGATTTGTTCCGTTTCCATAAACCAATAAGTAAATAATATCTTCATCCATTGTAGTTTTAGTGGCTCCGCCGTAACTATTCTGGAAATTACCTGAACTATTTTCTACACCAATAAATTCTCCATGTGTAAAATTTAGTGTTATGTTTTGTTCTGAAGGATTTGAGGGAACTTCTGGTACATTAGGATTGTTAGGTGCTGTTGGTGCATTATCTACATAATCAGGTGTGCAAGAAAAAGCAATACTTAAAAAAAGACCTGATAAAAGTATCTTTTTAGATTTATTTTTCATAAATTTTATTGTTAGTAATTGATTATTTTGTAAAAATATACAATTATAATTAAAAACAAAATCTATTATTCAATTTCAGCACTTAATCCTGCATCTAACAATGCAGAGCACATTGGAACTAATTCTTTCATTGTGCCCGATTTTACTGTGCATTTTCCTTTGTAATGTACTAATAATGCACATTGTTCTGCTTGTAAAGCTTCATGATTACAAACTCTAATTAAAGTTTCAATAACATGATCAAAAGTATTTACATCATCGTTATATAGAACAATTTCGTTTTCATTACCTAATAATTCTTCTACAGAAACTTCTTCTAATACTTTTTCTTTTGTGCTCATATTTATTTTTTAATAAATTTTAGTGAAACCCAATTGTTACGTTCTAATTGTGAAACGTATTCTAAACCTAAACTTTCTGCTTCTGCTTGAATAAAAGGAATATCTTCTGTATAGAATCCGCTAAATAGAATAGTAGCATTTTCCTTCATCGTTTTTACATAAGCATGCATATCTTCTAACAAAATATTTCTATTAATGTTTGCAATAACTAAATCGTATTTTGGTTCTTTTGTTAAGATTGAAGCGTCTCCTTCAAATACATCCATATTAGTGATGTTATTACGTTCACCATTTTCAATTGAATTTAAATAGCACCAGTTGTCAATGTCTATAGCATCTGCATGTTTAGCTCCTTTCATTAAAGCTAAGATAGCTAAAATAGCAGTACCACACCCCATGTCTAAAACTTCCATGTTTGTAACATCCATTGCTAAAAGATGTTTCATCATCATGTAAGTTGTTTCATGATGTCCAGTACCAAAACTCATTTTTGGTTCTATTACAATTTCGTATTGTGCATTTTTAGTTTCATGGAATGGTGCTCTTACATAACAAATACCATCAACATCAATCGGATCAAAGTTTTTTTCCCATTCCTCATTCCAATTTACTTGTTCAATTTCTTCTTTTTCGTATGTAATCTTAAATTCACCTGAATTTAAAATATAAATATCATCTAAAATATCTTCAGTCCATAAAGCTTCTTGAACAAAGGCAGATAATCCAGTTTCTGTTTCTATAAAGCTTTCAAAGGCTTTTTCGCCTAATTCAGCTAATAAAATTTCAGCACCAACTTCTTTTGGTTCAACATTAAAATGATATGCTATATATTTACTTTTCATTTTCTTAACGTTTTATTAATATATCTTAAATTTGTGGGTACAAAAATAATCATAGTTTTGTTAAATTGTATTATTAAATGTTATGAAAAAAGTTATATTAATGTTACTATTAGCATTTGCTGGTAATGCTCATGCTCAAATTAAGTATTCAGAATACGAAGAATTTAAATTAGCTTCTTTACCTTATTATAATTATGGTAAAGGGTTAGGTATGACTTCTGCAGATAGTATTTTTCAATTGAATATTCGTTTTAGAATGCAAAATCGTATTACTGTTTTTGAGAATGAAGGTGAAGAAACAAGTTATGATGCTCAAGTAAGAAGATTACGTTTGCGTTTTGATGGTTATGTAGGTAATCCGCAATTTCAATATGTAATTCAGTTATCTTTTTCTCCTGGTGATGTTGGACAAGTTGAAGAAGGAAAAAATATTAATATCATTCGAGATGCAGCCATTACTTATCGTGCAAATAAACATTGGAACTTTGTTTTCGGACAAACTAAATTGCCAGGAAATAGACAAAGGATAAATTCTTCTGGAGGTTTACAATTAACTGACCGTTCTATTAATAATGCAAGTTTTAATATCGATAGAGATTTTGGAATTCAAGTTTATTATTTGAATGAACATAAAGATAAATTTTCATATAATGTAAAAACAGCTATTTCGTCTGGAAATGGAAGAAATAATACAAATAAAGATACTAAGGTTGCTTTAACTGGTAAATTAGAAATTTTACCTTTTGGAAAATTCACCAAAGGCGGAGAATACTTCGAAGGTGATATTGCAAGAGAGCAAACGCCAAAGTTAATGTTATCTGGAGTTTTTCATCAAAATAACGGAAGTTGGAGTGAAAAAGGGCAACAAGGAAAAGCTTTGTATGAAGCACGTACTTTGAAAAATGTTTTTGTAGATGCGATTTTAAAATATCAAGGTTGGGCCGGAATGTTTAGTTATATGAATAGAACAACCAATGATCCTTTAACTACTCGTTTAAATGAAGGAGTTCTTGAAACATCTTATGTATATGCCGGAGAAGGTAATGATTATCAATTAAGTTATACATTTCCTTCTAAGTGGGAAGTTATTGGTAGGTATTCGAGACAAAACGTGGTAAGTGATATTTATAAATTAAATGTACCAAATACAAAACAATTTAGTTTAGGAATTACGAAATATATTTGGGAACATGCGTTTAAGATTCAAGGAGAGATTACTTACGATAAGTTACATTTCCATGATGCATCAACTAAGAATAATTGGTATTTCCGTTTCCAAATTGAAATGGGAATCTAAATTAATTGCGTAAAATAAATAACTACGTTGCAATGGGATAATCTATTAATGAATAAATTAGATATGAAATTTCAAAATAAAAACTCCGATTTAAAAATCGGAGTTTTTATTTTGAAATTTCGTTCCAAAGGACTTCGTTAGGAGTAGGTGCAATAAATGTTAATTTTTCTTTAGTTACTGGGTGTTCTAAAGTTAGTTTTCTAGCATGAAGATGAATTCCTCCGTCTAGATTACTTCGGTCAAAACCATATTTTAAATCACCTTTGATAGGAAAACCAATTGCTGAAAGCTGACTTCTGATTTGATGATGGCGTCCGGTATGTAAATCAACTTCTAAAATCGTATAGCTTTTTAATTTACTTAAAATCGTATAAGTTAAACTTGATTTTTTACTGTCTTTTATTTCTTTAAGGTGTGCTTTAGAGGTATTGTTTTTAGGGTTTCTAACTAAATAATGAACTAAAGTTTCTGAATCTTTTGGAGTGATTCCCTTAACAATAGCCCAGTATGTTTTTTGTGTATCGCGATTTTTAAAAGCTTCATTTAAACGAGTTAAGGCTTTTGAAGTTTTTGCGAATAATACTAATCCAGATGTCGGCCTATCTAAACGGTGAACTACACCTAAATATACCGCTCCAGGTTTGTTGTATTTTTCTTTAAGATATTCTTTTACAACTTCACTTAAAGGTTTATCACCTGTTTTATCACCTTGTACAATATCACCAACGCGTTTATTTATCACGATAAGATGATTATCTTCGTAAATAACTTGTAAATTATCTTTGTTCGAAAGTATTTTCATTTACTTATTTCTATAAAAAAACCATCACGAATGATGGTTTTTAATTTATGCAAAAATACAATTAATATTGTTCTTTTTCGTTAGGGAAGTCTTTAGATTTTACATCTTCTACGTATTGACCAATTGCGTTTGTCATATCTTCGTATAAATTCATGTATCTTCTTAAGAATTTAGGGCTAAATTCATGTGTCATACCAATCATGTCATGAACTACTAAAACTTGTCCGTCAACTCCACCGCCAGCACCAATTCCAATGATTGGAATAGAAACTGCTTCTGCAACTTGAGCTGCTAATTTTGCTGGAATTTTTTCTAAAACAATTGCAAAACAACCAATCTTTTCTAACATTTTAGCGTCTTCGATTAATTTGGCAGCTTCTGCTTCTTCTTTCGCACGAACCGTATACGTTCCGAATTTATAAATAGATTGTGGTGTTAA
The DNA here is from genome assembly GCF_947632075.1 of uncultured Flavobacterium sp. GTDB lineage: Bacteria > Bacteroidota > Bacteroidia > Flavobacteriales > Flavobacteriaceae > Flavobacterium. The sequence goes on along the minus strand of NZ_CANRNX010000033.1, from coordinate 4,338 downwards.
ACCTAAATGTCCCATAACTGGAATTCCGGCACCTAAAATCTTTTTAATTCCGTCTTTAATTTCTTTTCCGCCTTCCAATTTTAAAGCATGTGCGCCACTCTCTTTCATTACACGGATAGCAGATTCTAAAGCTTTTTTCGAATCAGATTGATAAGTTCCGAAAGGTAAATCTACAACAACTAAAGCGCGTTCAACTCCTCTAACTACGCATGAAGCGTGGTAAATCATTTGGTCTAAAGTGATTGGTAAAGTGGTTTCGTGACCAGCCATTACGTTACTTGCTGAATCTCCTACTAAAATAACGTCAACTCCGGCAGAATCAACTATTTTAGCCATAGTATAATCGTAAGCAGTTAGCATAGAGATTTTCTCTCCGTTTGCTTTCATATCAATAAGTGACTTGGTTGTCACTACTTTGTAATCCTTTTTTGCAACAGACATTTTAAGTAAAGTTTTTAAACGAAATGTAAAGTTAGAAATTTTAAACCAATTTTGTTTTTTTTAACATAATTTAATTAAACAAAAAACACATAAACGTTTCTGTTTATGTGTTCCTGATATATAAATGTATATAATTAACAGTCTGCAAGGTTAACAGCGATAGCTAAACCACCTTCAGATGTTTCTTTATATTTATTATTCATATCTTGAGCAGTACGCCACATGGTGTCTACAACCTTGTCTAATGGTACTTTTGCGTTTTTAGGATCTGTATCTAAAGCTAATTCAGCGGCGTTAATCGCTTTAATTGCTCCCATCGTATTTCTTTCAATACACGGAACTTGTACCAAACCTGCAATCGGATCACATGTTAAACCTAAATGATGTTCCATAGCAATTTCAGCCGCAACAGTTACTTGTTCTGGAGTTCCACCCATTAGTTCACAAAGTGCAGCAGCAGCCATTGCAGATGAAACTCCAATTTCAGCTTGACAACCACCCATAGCAGCAGATATAGTAGCACCTTTTTTAAAGATACTTCCAATTTCTCCTGCAACCATTAAAAATTGTTTAATTTCTTTTTCTGTGGCTTTATGGTTTTCAATTACTAAATAATACATTAAAACTGCTGGTATAACTCCAGAACTTCCGTTGGTTGGGGCCGTGACTACTCGTCCTAAAGCTGCATTTACTTCGTTAACTGATAAAGCAAAACAACTTACCCATTTTAGTATTTGACGGAAATATACTTTTGTTTTTCTAATTGATTGTAACCATTCTTCAGGATTTGAATAAGGAACTTCACCAATTAATTTTTGGTGCATATCAAAAGCACGGCGTCTCACATTTAAACCACCAGGTAATGTTCCTTCGGTATGACAACCAATGTACATACACTCAAGCATCGTATTCCAAACGCGAAGTAATTCGTTATGAATTTCTTCTTCAGTACGAATAGATTTTTCATTTTCGTAAACAATCTCAGAAATTGACTTGTTTTCTGCTTTACAGTAAGCTAATAATTCGTCTGCCTTTTCTATTGGGAAAGGAAAGGTAGCTTTAATTTCATCATTTTCTTTATTTTCAGAAGTTTCTTCCTTAACAACAAAACCACCACCAATTGAATAAAAAGTTGATTCGAAAATTTCGTTATTTAAATATGCTGTAAATTTTAATCCGTTTGCATGAAACGGAAGAAAATCTTTATTAAAAATAATATCGTTAGATGGATTGAACGGAATTCCTTTCAAACCAGCAAGTATCAAAGTATTTGTAGATTTAATGGTATCGATAATTCCACTAATATCATCAACAGGAACATATTCCGGATCGGCACCACTTAAGCCTAACATAACTGCTAAATCAGTAGCGTGACCAATTCCGGTTAACGAGAGAGATCCGTATAAATCAATAGTTACTTTAGTTATATCATTAAATAATTCGGCATCTTTTAATTCTTTAAGAAATTGTTCGGCAGCGCGCCAAGGTCCTAAAGTATGTGAACTTGATGGTCCTACACCAATCTTTAACATGTCGAAAACAGAAATACATTCCATATTTAATAAAATCTATATATAAAAAACGAAGATAATTAAATATTCATCACATTCAACGATTATTATTTAATTTGTGATTTTACTTTCTGCCATTTTGTTAGGCATTAAAATTCATTTTTATTTATTTTTTGTGTTTTTTTAATGACAAGATGACATTTTGAAAATGTAATTTTAATCTTTTTATGACATTTAATGTTCATTTTTGTATTGGCATAATGATTGAATAATGATAGGCGTGAGTGATTCACAAGTAAATTAATTAGTAACAAAAAAATAATATATATAAAGATGAGTAAAATAATTGGAATTGATTTAGGTACTACAAACTCTTGTGTTTCTGTAATGGAAGGAAATGAGCCAGTAGTTATCCCTAATGCAGAAGGAAAAAGAACAACTCCATCTGTGATTGCATTCGTAGAAGGTGGAGAAATTAAAGTTGGTGATCCTGCGAAACGTCAAGCAGTTACAAATCCAACAAAAACTATCGCTTCTATAAAACGTTTTATGGGAGAGAAATATACAGAAACTGTAAATGAAATTAAAAACGTTCCTTATACAATTGTAAAAGGAGATAACGATACACCACGTGTTGATATTGATGGTCGTTTATATACTGCTCAAGAATTATCTGCAATGACTCTTCAAAAAATGAAGAAAACAGCAGAAGATTATTTAGGACAAACAGTTACTGAAGCAGTTATTACAGTACCAGCTTATTTTAACGATGCACAACGTCAAGCTACAAAAGAGGCTGGAGAAATTGCAGGTTTAAAAGTTCGTCGTATCATCAACGAACCTACAGCTGCTGCTTTAGCTTATGGTTTAGACAAAATGGGTAAAGATCAAAAAATTGCTGTTTACGATTTAGGAGGAGGTACTTTTGATATTTCAATCTTAGAATTAGGAGATGGCGTTTTTGAAGTTTTATCTACAAACGGTGATACTCACTTAGGAGGAGATGACTTTGACCAAGTAATCATTGACTGGTTAGCAAATGAATTTAATGCTGCTGAAGGTGTTGATTTACGTAAAGATGCTATGGCATTACAACGTTTAAAAGAAGCTGCTGAAAAAGCTAAGATTGAATTATCTGCTTCTACACAAACAGAAATCAACTTACCATATATTACAGCTACAGCTTCAGGACCAAAACACTTAGTTCAGTCTTTAACTCGTGCTAAATTCGAGCAATTAGCTGATGATTTAGTAAGAAGATCAATGTTACCTTGTGAGAAAGCTTTAAAAGATGCAGGTTTATCTAAATCTGATATCGATGAGGTTATCTTAGTTGGAGGTTCAACTCGTATTCCTGTAATCCAAGAGAAAGTTGAGCAATTCTTCGGTAAAAAACCATCTAAAGGAGTTAATCCTGATGAGGTTGTTGCAGTTGGAGCAGCTATTCAAGGTGGAGTATTATCTGGAGATGTGAAAGACGTATTATTATTAGACGTTACACCACTTTCTTTAGGTATCGAAACAATGGGTGGTGTATTCACTAAATTAATCGAGTCGAATACTACAATTCCTACTAAAAAATCTCAAGTGTTCTCTACAGCTGTAGATAACCAACCATCTGTTGAAATTCACGTGTTACAAGGTGAGCGTCCGATGGCTAATGATAACAAAACAATTGGTCGTTTCCATTTAGAAGGTTTACCACCAGCACAAAGAGGTGTGCCTCAAATTGAAGTGACTTTTGATATTGATGCTAATGGTATCATCAAAGTTTCTGCAACAGATAAAGGAACAGGAAAATCTCATGATATTCGTATCGAAGCTTCTTCAGGATTAACTCAAGAAGAAATCGACAGAATGAGACAAGAAGCTGAAGCTAATGCTGAAGCAGATAAAAAAGCTAAAGAAACTGCTGAAAAAATTAACGAAGCAGATGGTATGATTTTCCAAACGGAAAAACAATTAAATGAGTACGGTGATAAATTATCAGCAGATAATAAAGCAAACATCGAGGCTGCTTTAGCAGAATTAAAAGTTGCTTTTGAAGCTAAAGATATCGCTACTATTCAACCAGCTTTAGACAAAATCAACGAAGCTTGGAAAGCAGCTTCTGAAGAAATGTACAAAGCACAAGATCAAGCAGGAGCACAACAAGCTCAACCTAACCAAGGTGGAGATAATGGTGATACTACTCAAGATGTAGAATACGAAGAAGTGAAATAATTGGTGATTAATAGCACTTAGTATTAAGTAATAAACCGCTGTAAGTTAAATACTTACAGCGGTTTTTTTATTTTTTGTTCTTTTCGAATTTGTGTTATTTTAATCGTTTTTTATCATATATTTGTACCATATTTGTACCATATTTGTACCATATTTGTACCAT
>NZ_CANRNX010000032.1 GCF_947632075.1 uncultured Flavobacterium sp. | reverse complement strand
CTGACCACGCATTCCAAAAACTCCTTCAGTAATAACTAAAATACCTCCGTTTTGTTCTTCAGCCATTTTAGTTGCACGTTGTAAATTTTTCTCTAAAGATTCAACATCATTATGCTTGTAAGTAAAACGTTTTCCCATGTGTAAACGAACTCCATCAATAATACAAGCGTGAGAATCTACGTCGTAAACAATAACATCATTTTTAGTTACTAAAGCATCGATTGTAGAAACCATACCTTGGTAACCGAAGTTTAATAAATATGCAGCTTCTTTATTAACAAAAGCAGCCAATTCTTTTTCTAATTGTTCGTGCCAATCTGTGTGTCCAGACATCATACGTGCTCCCATAGGGTAAGCAGCTCCAAATTCAGCAGCAGCTTCAGCATCTGTTTTTAAAACTTCTGGATGTGTAGCTAATCCTAAATAATCATTTAATGACCAGTTTAATACTTCTTTACCTTGAAAATTCATTCTTGGTCCTAATTTTCCTTCTAATTTTGGGAAAACAAAATATCCTTCTGCTTGTGAAGCCCATTTTCCTAACGGACCTTTATTATCATGAATTCTTTCAAATAAATCTTTTACCATCTTAAAAAAATGTTTAATATGTAACAAATGTATGAATATTTACATTGCTATCATAATAATTAAAAACGTATTTTTAATAGATTTATTTCAACTTAAAACAACAACTAAATAAATAACTATATAACTTAAAATTGCCGTGTAGAATATTACTTTTTGTTTAGGAAATTGATTAAGAATAGTTGAAATTATTTTTTTTAGATTGAAAATAACAAACAAAAAAAGAACTATAAAAAGTAACAAAAAGAAACATGCAAAAATAAAATTAGAGACTGAATAACTATTTCCTATTAATTTATCTTTACTAAATACATGATAATTAGCTTTATCTAGTTTTTTAAAAATGGTAATCTTTGAAAAATTTTGATCTTTTAAAGTTACATTTTGAATCGACTCTGTTAAATTTGAGGTCTGTTTAACAATCTTAAAAAGATCATCTTCATATAGATATTTTGTTAAATGTAAACGCTTCTTTTTCCCTTCACTTAAATAAATTAAATCTAGTTTGGTTTTTGCTCCTATATTTACGTGATCTATTACATTAATTTCAGAAATTGAATGATTTTCTAAATCCGTAACTTGATGAATTTCCCAACGGGAATGCGACAATAGAAATTCATAATATTGTATTTTAGGAGAAAAGGAATATATACAACCTAAAACGATTCCGAACGTAAAAGTAAAAGCGAAAAAATCTAAAACAGGAACTTTTAACCTTTTGTTTTTAGATTTAGCAATTAGTACTCCAATATAACAAATTATAAACGCATAAATGGCAATTCTAAAAGTTGTTGCTGAAGCAATAATTAAAAACAAAACAATAATAGAAATTGAAATAAATTTTCTTTTCTTCAACATTTTTTATTTGAAAGTTACAAAAAAAAGCAACTGATTTTCAGTTGCTTTTTTAATTTTTAATATAAACTTGGATATTTATTGGGGTTTACTTCATTCATTATTGAATAAATCTTTTCAAACACATCTTCTACAGAAGGTTTTGAGAAATAATCTCCATCTGTACCATAAGCCGGTCTGTGTGCTTTAGCAGCTAAAGTTTGAGGCTCGCTATCTAAATATTTAAACGCGCCTTGTTCTTCAATTATTTGTTGTAATAAATATGCTGAAGCTCCGCCTGGAACATCTTCATCAATTACTAATAAACGATTTGTTTTTTGAACTGATTTTACAACATCATGTTTAATATCAAATGGAAGTAACGATTGCGCATCGATAATCTCTACATCAATACCAACTTCTAATAATTCTTTAGCAGCTTGCTCAATAATTCTTAAAGTTGAACCGTAAGAAACAACTGTGATATCAGCACCTTGTTTCATTACTTCTACCTCACCAATCGGAGTTGTAAATTCTCCTAAGTTTAATGGCATTTTTTCTTTTAAACGATATCCGTTTAAACATTCAACTACTAATGCTGGTTCGTCTGCTTTTAATAAGGCATTATAAAAGCCTGCAGCTTTAGTCATATTACGAGGAACCAAAACGTGCATTCCACGAATAGCATTAATAATCATTCCCATTGGTGAACCTGAATGCCAAATACCTTCTAAACGGTGTCCGCGAGTACGAACAATTAGTGGTGCTTTTTGGCGACCAGCAGTTCTATATTGTAAAGTAGCTAAATCATCACTCATGATTTGAATAGCGTACAATAAATAATCTAAATATTGAATTTCAGCAATTGGACGTAAACCACGCATTGCCATTCCAATTCCTTGTCCTAAAATAGAAGCTTCACGAATACCAGCATCAGAAACACGAGTTTCACCGTACTTAGCTTGTAAACCTTCTAACCCTTGATTCACATCTCCGATATTTCCTGAATCTTCACCAAAAATTAAAGTTTCTGGATACGTTTCAAAAATTTTATCGAAGTTATCTCTGATGATTAAACGTGCATCTACATCTTCAGATGAATCATCATATAAAGGCTTAACTTGTTCAATATTCTCTACAACTAAATTTGAAGATGAATATAAGTTTGAACTGTATTTAGGTTGAATTTTATTTGTATAAGAAACAATCCAATCTGCTAAAGTTTGCTTAACAGATTCATTAATTACTAAACGTAAAACTTTACGAGCAGTAACCAAAATATCTTTACGAATTGGTTCTTTAATAGATTTTAATTCTGAAACATATTTCTCGATAAATACTTTATTTGCAGATTGAGCAGCTATTATATTTAAAACTTGAATTAACTCTTCACGTTCAGCTTTAATAGGATCTAGATATGTAGACCAAGCCGCTTTCTTACCTTCAAGAACTTCTTTCTTGATATCGAAATCAATACCATCTAATTCTTCTTCTGAAGCGATGTTGTTCTCTAAAATCCAATTACGGAATTGGTTTAAACAATCAAACTCAGTTTCCCAAGCTAAACGCTCAGCAGACTTATAACGCTCATGAGAACCAGAAGTTGAGTGTCCTTGAGGTTGTGTTAATTCTTGAACGTGAATTAAAACAGGTACGTGTTGATTTCTTGCAATATCTGCAGCTTTAGCATACGTTTCAACTAACGTAGGATAATCCCAACCTTTAACCGTTAAAATTTCATAACCGTTTGTACCTTCAGTTCTTTGGAAACCTTTTAAGATTTCAGAAATACTTTCTTTAGTAGTTTGATAACGCGCATGAACAGAAATTCCGTACATATCATCCCAAACACTCATTACCATTGGTACTTGTAAAACACCTGCTGCATTAATTGTTTCAAAGAATAATCCTTCTGAAGTTGATGCATTTCCGATAGTTCCCCAAGCAACCTCATTTCCGTTTACCGAAAACTTCTTGTCTTTATCACTATTAGGGAATTCTCTAAAAACTTTAGATGCTTGAGCTAAACCAAGTAAACGAGGCATTTGTCCTGCTGTTGGAGAAATATCAGCACTTGAATTTTTTTGCTCAGTTAAATTTTTCCAATTACCATTTTCGTCTAAACTGTGAGTTGCGAAGTGCCCTCCCATTTGTCTACCTCCAGACATTGGATCTTGGTTGATATCTGCATGACCATACAAACCAGCAAAAAACTGTTGAATAGATAAAGCACCAATAGCCATCATAAAGGTTTGATCTCGATAATATCCAGATCTAAAATCACCTTTTTTGAAGACCTTAGCCATTGCTAATTGAGGAATTTCTTTACCATCGCCAAAAATTCCAAACTTTGCTTTACCAGTTAAAACTTCTTTTCGACCAAGTAAACTACACTCTCTACTGATTCGTGCAATTTTATAATCATTAAAAATTTCTTCTTTAAAATCTTCAAAAGTTAAAGCTTTTTTTGTTGTAGGTTGACTCATAATATACTGACAAGATTATTGAATTCTAAAAAAACGAATATAAAACTATAATCGCAAATTTACTAATTTCTTTATTTAGATTTTTAATCTAAAAACGACTTTTTTTACGATGTAAATAAAAATACCGAAGTTTGAACTAATTTATTTAACGAAAAACAACCAAAAGAAAGTTTTCATTGATTATCTTCAATACTAAGTCTTTTTGATTGCGTATGTTGTAATCAATGAAAATAAAAAACCGTTTCTCACGAAACGGTTCTTTTATTATTTTCAAAAAAACACTAAATCAATTCAGTATTTTCTTCTTTATTTTCATTTTCTTCTTCTTGAGAACGTGCTAATAATTCAGCTCTTTCTCTTTCTGCAGATTTACGTGCAGTATCGACTAAGATTGGCGTTGAGATGAATAAAGACGAGTAAGTTCCAACTCCAATTCCTAACAACATTGCAAATATAAATCCACGTAATGAATCACCTCCGAAAATAAACATGATTAATAATACTACAATTACTGTCGCCGATGTATTGAAAGTACGAGATAAAGTAGTATTAATTGATTGGTTTACAACTTCAACAAAAGTTCCTTCTGTTTTTCCTTTAACGAATTCACGTACACGGTCAAACACAATTACAGTATCATTTAATGAATATCCGATTACAGTTAATAATGCAGCAACGAAAGATTGATCTACTTCCATATTGAATGGTGCCCAACGATAGAAGAATGAATAAACTCCTAATACAAAAATAACATCGTGAGCTACAGCTGTAACAGCTCCTAATGAATATTGCCATTTTCTGAATGATAAAGCAAGGTAAATAAATACAATTGCTAATGATCCTACTACTGCCCAATATGCATTTGTTTTTACATCTTTTGCAACGGTTGGTCCAACTTTAGAAGCTTGTAACACTCCTACTGTTTTTCCTTCGTGAGTATTTACAAACTCTTCGTAAGTTAAATCTGCAGGTAAATATTTCTTTAAGTTAGTATATAGAACCTCATTAACTTCTTTATCAACAGTAACTCCTTCTTCCTCTACTCTATATTTAGTAGTGATTTTGATTTGAGAATCGTTACCGAAAATTTTAGCCTCCACGTTACTATCAAAAGCAGTTGATAAATCTTCTGCGATATCTGACGCAGGAACTGGTTTATCAAATTTTACTAAGAATGTTCTTCCACCAACGAAATCAGTTCCCATGTTCATTCCATTAATAAAGATTGAAGCGATACATCCAATCATCACAATAGATGAAATAATGTAAGATGCTTTTTTCTTACCAATGAAATCAAAATTCATATTAGTAAACCAATTTTTAGTGATTTTAGTTGTAAATGCTAAATCTTTATTTCTTCTCACTGCTCTATCAACCAATACTCTTGTAATGAAAATTGCAGTAAATAATGAAGTTACAATACCTATTAATAAAGTAACAGCAAATCCTTTGATTGGTCCTGTTCCAAAAATAACCAACACAACACCTGTTAGTGCTGTTGTTACGTTCGCATCAACAATTGCAGACATTGCTCCACTCCAACTGAAAGCATGTTTTACAGCTTCTTCACCAGTATGACCTTCCCGTAAAGATTCTTTCGCACGTTCATAAATAAGGATATTCGTATCTACAGCTGTACCAATTGTAAGAACAATACCTGCGATTCCAGGCAAAGTTAAAACAACATCGAAACCTGTAAATATCGCAAACATGAATAGAATATTTACACCTAAAGCAATAATTGAATACCAACCAGCTTTACCATAGAAGAATAACATCCAAGCTGCAATAATTAATAATCCAGCAATAGATGATAATGTCCCCGCATCAATTGCTTCTTGACCTAATGAAGGACCAACAATTTCTGACGAAATAATATCTGCTGAAGCTGGTAATTTACCCGCTTTTAAAATGTTAGCTAAATCTTTAGTCTCAGCAACCGTAAAATCTCCTGAAATAGAAGAACTTCCACCTGAAATAGCACCAGTAGTAACCCCAGGAGCTGAATAAACAACATTATCTAATACAATTGCAATATTTGACCCCTGAGCATATGCCTTACCAGTTAACTCTTCCCAAGCTTTGGCACCAGCTGCATTCATCTGCATAGAAACAATTGGTCTACCAGACATTTGATCATAATCATCACGAGCTTGAGTAACAACATCTCCTGAAATTGGAGCTACGTTTGCAGCATTTCCTTTTAACGCCAATAATTGTGCTACGTTTTCACCTTTTTTAACTTTGTGCCAAACAAAACGAGCGTAACGATTTTGACCAGTTAACAAAGAACGAACTTGAGGATCTGCTAAATATTCATTTACTTTCTCAACATCTGCAGTATTAAAATAAGCTAAAACAGGAGAACCTTGTTGTCCTAATCCTAACATTAAATTAAATAAAGGTCCGTTATCTTCTTCAACATTTGTTGAATCATTAGAAACTCCCGTTAAAAGTTTATCTACATCAGAAGTATTATTAACTACATTTGCTGTGTCTTTTTCAACTTTAACAGTTCCGTATTTATTCTTTAAAACATCGTTTGCTGCAAAAAGGAAATCACCTAATTCCTCAATTTTGTAAGTCTCCCAGAACTCTAATTGAGCAGTAGATTGTAATAAATTTTTAATACGATCAATATCTTTAGCTCCTGGTAATTCAACTAAAATTCTACCAGAATCACCAACTAATTGAATTGTAGGAGAAGTAGTTCCGTATTCATCAATACGCTCACGAATTACAATGTAAGCACTCTCTACTGCTTCTTTTACCTTAGCTTCTAACACAGTTTTCACCTGAGAATCTGTCATAGACACATTTACTTCAGGTAAATTTCTATTTGAAAAAATATCTGCAGAAGCTAATTTAACTGTTCCTTTAGACTCATTTTCGAAAGCTGTAAAAAAAGCATTTAAGTATGTTTCGTTACCACCTCTAACTTTTTCAACATCTTCTAAAGCTTTATTAAAAACAGGATTATTCGAATGATTAGATAAACTTTTCAGTACATCTTTAATTGAAATTTGTAGCATTACATTAACACCACCTTCAAGGTCTAACCCTTTTTTTACTTGTTTTGATCTTACTTCTTCAAAAGTTTGACCTAAATAAACAGTTTCGTTTGCTATCGAATCTAAATAACGAGATTCTTTTGTTAAATCTCCTTTAGCGAATTCCTTCGCTTTATTTTCATAATGATTCGTGACAAACGTAAATGAAAGTTGATAAATACTTACCAACGCAAAAAGAATTGCAATAAATTTAACGAGTCCTTTGTTCTGCATTATTACTAAATAAATTAATTAATTTTAAAATTTTGAAATTTTAAGAAGTTAGTTTCTATATTAAAATTTAAAATAACGAACAAATATAAAACATCATGAATGATTAACCAATAAAAAAGTTAAATTCAATTAGAAAATAAATTCTTTTTTTAGGTTAAGATAAATTTTAATACATACATTAAAAAAACTAAGCTAGTTATTTTTTTTTAAAACTCGAATAATTTTCTACAATCTTAAAGTATAGAATTTAGACAAACTTTTTCTTATTCAGAAGTTAGCTCCATAATTTTTTTACCAAATAAATAAAAAACTATGCATTTAAAAATTACAAATCCAATCAAACTAATTCTTCAAAAAAAGTATTGCAAAAATCTTAATATAATTGATTTAGATAAAAATCTAAAGATCATTTCTCTTTAATCAGATAAACAAAAAAGCTTCTTCGCAATGAAGAAGCTTTTTTTGTATTTATTATTTTTGCCATTCTTTAGTTTCATCAAAAACATGTTGAAGAATCGCTTGTTCCATTTCATCAAAGTCCACATGACGACGGGACATTACAATTTTAGCAGTTTCAAAAGCTTTTTTAGGTAAATAAGCCTGAGTTCCTTGTGCTCCACCCCAAGTAAAATTAGGTATGTAATTACGTGGAAAACCTGCTCCAAAAACATTTGCAGAAACCCCAACAACAGTTCCAGTATTGAACATGGTATTGATTCCACATTTTGCGTGATCTCCCATCATCAAACCACAAAATTGTAAACCTGTATTTTCAAAACGTTCGGTTTCGTAATTCCAAAGTTTCACACTTTCGTAATTATTTTTAAGGTTTGAATTATTAGAATCAGCACCAATATTACACCATTCTCCTAAAACTGCATTTCCTAAAAATCCATCATGTCCTTTATTAGAATATGCAAACATCACAGAATTATTAACTTCTCCTCCTACTCTACAATGTGGACCAACAGTTGTTGCGCCATAAATTTTAGTAGCTAATTTAACTTGAGCTTCTTCACACAAAGCAAAAGGTCCACGAATTACAGAACCTTCCATAATTTCAGCATTTCTTCCGATATAAATTGGTCCAGTGCTTGCGTTTAACGTACAGAAATTTAAAACAGCACCTTCTTCAATAAAAATATTTTCGGCTCCCAAAACATTTACAGTTACAGGAATTGGTTCAGATTCACGATCTTCAGTCAACAAATCAAAATCAGCACGAATTGCCGCATCGTTTTTTTGGAAAATATCCCAAGTATGTTCAACAGTTAAAATATCTCCTTCAAATTCAATCAAATCATACGAATCAAAATCAACTTCATCTTGAGAATTGGTTGTAAAAAAAGCAACCATTTCATCTCCATAAATTACGGCTTGATTTTCTTGAAGATTTTCTATTAATTCCACTAATTCTGGATTTGGTAAGAAAGAAGCATTTATCATCACATTTTCTTCTAACTCAACCATTGGATATTTTTCAGAAAGATATTCTTCTGTAATCGTAGTTGTTGTTACTCCTAAAAACTTTTCCCACTTTTCACGAATTGTCAAAATTCCGATACGAATATCAGCAACCGGACGTGTAAAAGTAAACGGCAAAAGGTTATTTCTAACAGCACCGTCGTATAAAATATAATTCATTTCGTTATTTTTTTCAAATGTACAAAAATAGCTTTACTAAAATATAGAAAAACAAAAAAAGCCACTCTAAATAAGAATGGCTTTTATATGAAATATTCAGAAAATTATTTACTGAATTTAGCGTATTTAGTTTTGAATTTATCAATACGTCCTGCAGTATCGATAAGTTTAGATTTACCTGTATAGAATGGGTGAGAAGTTCTAGAAATCTCCATTTTAAATACTGGGTACTCTACTCCATCAACTTCAATAGTTTCTTTAGTTTCAACTGTTGATTTTGTGATGAATACGTCTTCGTTAGACATATCTTTAAACGCTACTAATCTGTAATTTTCTGGGTGAATACCTTTTTTCATGATAAATCTGTTTTAATTAATGGGTAACAATTACTCTGAAGCTTTATTTCTAAAGGTGTAAACAACTATTACCTTTTTGTTATAAATTATTTTTGTTCTATTTCAGATTGCAAATTTACAACTAAATATCATAAATCAAATTTTTAATTCACTTTTTTTACTATCAAATAATAACAATTCTTTTCCCTTCATTTTATTATATTTGTAAACTTATATATTTATCAAAAAACATGAATCAAACAATTAAAAGTGTTGGTATAAAAATCGGATTACTTTTGGCATTAATCCTATCAATTGTAAATGTTGGAATTTATTTCTACGATTATTCTATAATGGCTTCAACAGCTAATGGTTTTATATTACTTTTTGTAATTATAATTTTCGGATTAATCGCAACTGCATTAGCAAAATATAAAATTGGAGGTTTTATTACATTTAAAGAAGCTTTTACTCCTTATATAATAACTGTTTCAATTGGTATTTTAATATCAACTTTGGTACAATATTTAATTTACAGCGTTTTAGATCCAGAAACAGGTGAATTATTAAAAGAAACTTTTAGAAATTTATATGTTTCAGAAATTTCTAAATCAAACGGAACACAAGAAGAAATAGCTGCTTCTATTGCTGAAGTTCAAAAAACAAATCCTTTAACATTTGGTGGATTAATTTCTTCGGCTGTAATTCGTATTGCAATGCTTTCTGTTGTTGGAATTTTAATAGCATTAACATTCAGAAACCGTTCAGAATTTTCTTCAACAAAACAATAATCTAAATGAATTTATCAATCATAATTCCTTTATTAAACGAAGAAGAGTCGTTACCAGAATTACATGCTTGGATTGTTCGCGTAATGAAAGCTAACAATTTTTCGTACGAAATTCTTTTTATTGATGATGGAAGTACAGATAATTCTTGGAAGGTAATTTCAAATCTTTCAAAAGAAAACGAAAATGTAAAAGGAATTCGTTTTCAGAAAAACTACGGAAAATCACAAGCTTTAAATATTGGTTTTAAAAAAGCACAAGGTGATGTAATCATTACCATGGATGCCGATTTACAAGATAGTCCGGATGAAATTCCAGAATTATACAACATGATTGTAAAAGACAATTACGATTTGGTTTCGGGTTGGAAAAAGAAACGTTATGATTCGGTAGTTTCTAAAAATTTACCATCAAAACTATTCAATTGGGCAGCTTGTAAAACTTCCGGTTTAAAATTACACGATTTTAATTGTGGTTTAAAAGCCTACAAAAACGAAGTAGTAAAAAACATTGACGTTTACGGAGAAATGCACCGCTACATTCCGGTTCTTGCTAAAAACGAAGGTTACAATAAAATCACTGAAAAAGTAGTTATTCACCAAGCCAGAAAATACGGAACTTCGAAATTTGGAATGAGTCGTTTTATCAATGGATTTTTAGATTTAATTACCATTTGGTTTTTATCTAAATTCGGAAAACGACCAATGCATTTATTCGGCGCATTAGGTGTATTAATGTTTTTCATTGGCTTTTGTGCAGCATTATTTATCGGAATTCACAAATTATACAAACTTTCAGTAGGAGAACCTGCTATTTTGGTTACAAATAATCCATGGTTTTATATTTCATTAGCAACCATGATTTTAGGAACACAACTTTTCTTAGCTGGCTTTTTAGGTGAAATTATCTTAAAAACAAATAAGATAGAAAAAAGATACAAAGTTTCAGAAACACTTATGATCAATAAAAAATAACATTTAAAATGGAAATCAATTCAAACATATTAGAGAAAGCGAATCAATGGTTAACATCTACTTTTGATTCTGAAACTCAAAATAAAGTACAAGAATTAATGTCATCTTCTCCAGCAGAATTAGAAGATGCTTTTTACAAAAATTTAGAATTCGGAACTGGTGGAATGCGTGGCGTTATGGGCGTTGGAACCAACCGAATTAACAAATATACTTTAGGTAAAAATACCCAAGGTTTATCTCAATATTTAAAACAAAGTTTTCCTAACGAAGAAATTAAAGTTGCTATTGCATACGATTGCCGCCACAACAGCGATACGTTAGCAAAAGTAGTTGCTGATGTATTTTCTGCAAACGGAATTAAAGTTTTCTTGTTTGAAGAATTACGTCCTACACCAGAATTATCATTTGCTGTAAAATACTTAAACTGCCATGCAGGAATTGTTTTAACAGCATCTCACAATCCACCAGAATACAACGGATATAAAGTGTATTGGCAAGATGGCGGACAATTAGTTCCACCTCAAGATAAAGAAATCATCGACGTAATTGAAAACTTAAATTACAGCGATATTAAATTTGAAGCTAACGAATCGTTAATTGAATATATCGGAACTGAAGTTGATGAAGCTTTCGCTAAATCGGCAATTGAAAATGCAAGTTTCAACATTCCTGCAGAAGCGAAAGAAAATTTAAAAATCGTTTTCACTTCGTTACACGGAACTTCAATTAAAGCTATTCCAAATGTATTAGCTAAAGCTGGCTATACAGATGTGAATATCGTTGCAGAACAAGCAGAACCAAACGGAGATTTCCCAACGGTAAAATCACCAAATCCAGAAGAGCCAGAAGCTTTAACTATGGCTTTAAAATTAGCTGAAGAAACGAATGCTGATATCGTTATTGGAACTGATCCAGATTCTGACCGTTTAGGCGTTGCAGTGCGTGATAACAACGGAAAAATGGTTCTTTTAAACGGAAACCAAACTATGGTAATCATGACGGCTTTCTTATTAGAACAATGGAAACGCAACAACAAAATAACAGGTAAAGAATTCATTGGTTCAACAATTGTTTCAACGCCAATGATGTTCAACCTAGCAGACGCTTACGGTGTAGAATGTAAAGTTGGTTTAACTGGTTTTAAATGGATTGCAAAAATGATTAAAGACTTCCCTGAATTAAAATTCATTGGTGGTGGTGAAGAAAGTTTTGGTTTCATGGTTGGCGACGCTGTTCGTGATAAAGATGCTGTTGCTTCTACCCTATTGGTTTGCGAAATTGCGGCAATTGCAAAAGCTGCCGGAAGTAGTTTATATAAAGAGTTAGAAAACTTATATGTTGATTTTGGTTACTTTAAAGAACACTTAATTTCAATTACTAAAAAAGGAATTGAAGGTGCAAACGAAATCAAACAAATCATGACCAATTTACGTGAGAATCCGGTTACAGAATTAAACGGTGAACGCGTTGTTTTCATTGAAGATTACCAAAGCTCAAAAGCTTTAAATATGGATACGAAAGAATACGAAGATTTAAAACTTCCAAAATCTAACGTATTGATTTATTACTTAGCTGATGGTAGTAAAATCTGCGCTCGCCCAAGTGGAACTGAGCCTAAAATTAAATTCTATATGAGCGTGAATATGCCAATAGAAAATGTTGAAGAAATCAAAGATGCAGATGCGTATTTATCTGACAAAATTGAAAACATAATCAAAGATTTGAATTTATAATTTTTATGGACGACAATTTAAAGAAATTTATTCCTTACGTTAAAAAATACAAAACCAACGTTGTTTGGAATATTATTTTTAACACCTTATATGCTATTTTTTCTACATTAGGATTCGTAATGATTATTCCTGTGATGAATGTATTATTTGGTGAAGATGAAAAAGTTACAAAATTACCCGAATACGAAGGAATCTGGAAATTAAAAGAATATCTAAGTAATACATTATATTATTACATCAATTATTTAACCGAATTAAAAGGAGCGCAATATGCTTTATATTTAATCATTGGAATTTTAATTTTTACATTCTTGGTTAAAAATTTATTCGGATTTCTTGGTTTACAACATCTTTTAAAATTAAGAACCGGGGTTTTAAGAGATTTTAGAGAACAAATGTATTCTAAAGTTATTGCATTACCTATTTCTTATTATTCCGAAAAAAGAAAAGGTGATGTTATGGCACGTATGTTAGGAGATATTAATGAAGTACAGAATTCATATTTTGCAATTTTAGAACTTATTGTCAAAGAACCATTAACCATTATATTAACATTAATCGCCATGTTTTCTATCAGTTGGGAATTAACACTTTTTGTTTTGTTATTTATCCCGATTGCCGGATTAATTATTACTAAAATCGGTAAATCATTAAAATCACAATCAACGCGTGCGCAACAAGAAAACGGTTATATGATTTCGATAGTTGATGAAACCTTATCAGGATTAAAAGTTGTAAAAGGCTACAATTCTGAAAATTATTTCAAAAAACTTTTTTCTGAATCCATTGAACGTTTGTATATTCTTACTAATAAAATCGGAAAGAAAAATAATCTTGCTTCTCCATTGTCTGAATTTTTAGGAATCACAACAATTGCAGTACTTTTAATTTACGGTGGAACTTTAGTTTTACAAGATGGCACTTTAACAGGAGGCGCTTTTATTGGATATATTGGAATGGCATATAACATTTTAACTCCAGCAAAAGCCATTTCAAAAGCTTCGTACCAAATGAAAAACGGATCTGCTGCTGCAGAACGTGTTTTTGAAGTTTTAGAAGTTGAAAACCCAATTGAAGATGCTCCTAATGCAAAAGTGATGACTTCATTTGACAAAGGAATTGCTATTAAAAATGTAACTTTTGCTTATAACGACGAACCGGTTTTAAAGAATTTTTCTTTAGAAATTCCAAAAGGAAAAACCGTAGCTTTAGTCGGACAATCTGGTTCAGGAAAAAGTACCATTGCCAATTTACTTACTCGTTTTTACGATGTTAATGAAGGCGAACTTTTAATTGACGGTACCAATATTAAAGATGTAACCATGCATTCGTTACGCGAGCAAATGGGATTAGTTACGCAAGATTCAATCATGTTTAACGGTTCAATTGCAGATAACGTAAAACTTGGAAAATTAAATGCAACAGATGAAGAAGTTATCACGGCTTTAAAAGTTGCAAATGCTTACGAATTTGTGTCTAATCTTCCGGAAGGAATTCAAACAAATATTGGAGATTCTGGAAACAAACTTTCGGGTGGACAAAAACAGCGTATTTCTATTGCGCGTGCTATATTGAAAAACCCTCCGATTATGATTCTTGATGAAGCTACTTCAGCATTAGATACAGAAAGCGAACGTTTGGTACAAGATGCATTGGAAAAAATGATGAAAAACAGAACTTCGGTTGTTATTGCCCACCGTTTATCTACCATTCAAAAAGCTGATAAAATTGTGGTTATGAACCGCGGACAAATTGTTGAACAAGGGACACATGACGAATTATTAGCTATAAACGGAACCTACGCAAAACTAGTTTCGTTACAATCATTTGAAAGTTAATAATTCTCAAATCATAAATTCAAAATCACTCAACCAAAAATTGAGTGATTTTTTTTATTTCCAAATTAAATTTATTCCTTTCAATACAAAAAACCACACAATAACTTAACATCAAAATAGAATAAAATAATTCAAAGAACATAATCTTGAAGAAAATATAAAAAATTAAACATTAAATTAACATTGAATAATTGTAGTTTACATTTTTTTTACATCAAATATTGTTTTGTGTTTTTATATATTATACTTTCGCACGAAAATTAAGCTTATGAATCATTCGAAAAGAAGTGCATTTTTATTTTTTCAGCGCTTTATATTAGTATTCCTTATTTACCAATGTATACGAATTGGATTTTACTTTTACAACAAATCTTTTTTTACTGAAATAAATTCACAGGTTTTTGTTGGTGGTGTTATTTTTGATTTAGCAGCAATAGGTTATTTAAATATTCTATTTGCTATTTTACATATTATTCCTGGGAGATTTCAACAAAATTTAAAATATCAAAAATTTCTATTTTATTCTTTTTTTATTGGAAATTCAATTTTCATTTGCACAAATTTTATAGACTACGAATATTTTAAGTTTATTGGCAGAAGAAGTTCTTTTTCCATTTTAATGGCTGAAGGAATGTCAAATGAAATAGGTGGCTTATTGATATCTTATTGTATTGATTTTTGGAAAATTCCTTTATTAATGATTTTTACAATTTTATTATTTTTTTTAGGATTGAAATCAATAAAATTTAAAAACATAAAATCTATTTCAAAAACACAATCATATATAAGTTTATTATTAGTTTTACTAATATTATTTACTTTAGGAAGAGGAATTCATAGAAAACCACTAAGTATTGTAGATGCGCCCAAATACGGCCCTATCGGAACCTCAGCTTTGGTATTAAACACACCATTTACAGTAATCAAAACGCTAAGCCCAAAGGACAATTTAAAAGAAATTAATTATTTCACTCCTGAAGAAGCGGAAAGTATATTCAATCCAATTCAAACTTTTTCGTATTCAGAACCAAATAAAAAGAATGTTGTATTATTGATCCTTGAAAGTTTTGGAGATGAAAATTTAGGAGTAGGGCAAACTCCTTTTATTGATTCATTAATTCAAAAAAGTTATTTCTTTGAAAACTCTTTTGCTAATGGTAAAGTTTCAATGGATGCTGCTTCTTCAACAGTATCTAGTATTCCAAGCTTAATGAATAAATCATTTATTTCATCTAATTATTCAGTCAACGAAATTTATGGCTTAAATCAGTTGTTAGAAGCAAACGGTTATAATTCTTCTTTTTTCCATGGGGCTTTCAACGGAAGTCAAAATTTCGATCAATATGCTGGTCACGTTGGATTTGATAATTATTTTGGAAAAAACGAATATGAAGGACCTGCTGTTTTCGATGGAGTATGGGGTATTTTTGATGAGGAATTTTTACAGTATACAGCAAAAAAAATTAATACTTTTGAACAACCTTTTTTCTCTACTATTTTCACCATTTCATCTCATGCGCCATTTATAATTCCCGAAAAATATAAAGGTAAATTTCCAAAAGGAAAAACTGAAATTCAGGAATCGATTGCATATGCAGATTTTGCTGTAAAAGAGTTTTTTGAGACTGCAAAGAAAATGCCTTGGTATAACAATACTATTTTTGTAATTACCGCTGACCATACTTCCGCCTATGGAACCGAACCTGCACAAAAAAATAATGTTGGTAAGTTTAGAGTACCAATCATGTTTTTTGTTCCAGGAGATGAAAGTATGATTGGTGTAAATACTAAAAATATGCAACAAATTGACATTTTACCAAGTATGGCAGATTACTTACAATTAAATGCCAAAATGATTACTTTTGGAAAATCATACAAATCAGATCAAGATTTTGTAGTGAATTTTTTAGATAATATTTACAATTTAGAAATAGGTGAGTATTATTTAGCTTTTGATGGAAATAAATCTCTAGGTTTATATAATTGGAAAAAAGATCCAGCATTAAAAGAAAATCTAATAAAGAAAGAACCTGAATTAGCTAATAAAATGGAACGATTCATAAAAGCATATATTCAAACTTTTAATCATAGAATTACACAAAACAAATTAGTTATTAAAGAATAGATTAAAGACAAATTTCAAAAAACTAACATTTGAAATTTGTCTTTTTATTTTAGAAAGTAGTAACTTCGTTTCATCTATTGAAATAACATGAAAATCTTAGTCATTCAGCATAAAATGATTGGTGATGTCTTAATCTCTTCTTTATTATGTGAAAATCTTAGAAAAAAATTTCCTAATGCTATTATCGATTATTTGGTAAATAGTAATACATTACCTGTATTGGATAACAATCCATTTATAGACAACATCATCGTTTTCAATGAAAAAGAAAACAAAGGAATAAAAAAACTTGTTAGCTTTAGCAAAAAACTTAACCAAAATGAATATTCAGTTATTATAGATGCTTATTCAAAATTACAAAGCTGGATAAATGTTTTTATTAACGATGCGCCTAAAAAAATTTCGTATAAAAAAACAGGCCGTACTTTTTTATATACAGATAATGTTATAAAACATACTCATCCTAATTCTGATTTAGGTTTAGCTATAGAACATCGATTAGCTTTACTTAAACCTTTGGGTATAAACAAACCATTTGCAACAGAACCCAAACTCTATTTAACTGACAACGAAATTTTAAAAGCTAAAGAAAGTTTAGAAATTCATAAAGTTAAATCAAACAGAAAAACCGTAATGATTAGTCTTTTAGGCTCTGATGATTCTAAAACATATCCACTTGATCAAATGGCCAAAATGGTTGATTTTTTAGGTTTAAATTATAATGTAAATATTTTGTTTAATTATTTTCCAAATCAAAAAAAACAAGCATTAGAAGTTTACAAGCAACTTTCAGAAGATACTAAATCAAAAGTGTATTTTGATTTACTAGGCGGAGATCTTAGATCATTTATAGCTCTTGCAAATGAATGTGATTTAATTTTAGGAAATGATGGAGGTGCAATTAATATGTCTAAAGCTTTAGGTAAAAAATCATTTATTATATTTTCACCATGGATAGATAAAAAAGTTTGGGCGACATTTGAAGATGGTATTAACCACACAAGTGTTCACTTAAAAGATTACTTTCCTGAAAAATTTATTCATAAAAAAAATAAAGAAATAAAAAAACAAGTACAAGATTTTTACTCTCATTTCGAGTTTAATTTAATAAAAGAAAATTTAAGAAACTTCTTGAATTTACATTTAAAATAATAACTTTGATAAACATCAAAAAACTAAAGTATAAAGCCTTTTGAACACAAAAATAACTGCATTAGTAATAACTCTTAACGAAGAAGACAACATCGATGATTTGATTAAAAATCTTACTTTTACAGATGAGATTATTTTTGTTGATTCATTCAGTACCGATGCTACCTTAGAAAAAATAAAGCAATACAATCATGTAAAAGTATTTCAACATGAATTTATTGATTTTTCATCTCAAAGAAATATTGCATTAGAATATGCATCAAACGATTGGATTCTTTTTATTGATGCTGATGAAAGAATTTCTGAAGATTTAAAAAAAGAAATATTAGAAATTGTTTCATCAAAGGATACTAAAGATGGATACTATTTTAAAAGAAGATTTTATTTCTTGGGGAAACCAATGCATTTTTCAGGTTTAAGAACTGATAAAAACCTACGCCTATTCAAAAAGAAAAACGCTAAATATAAAGGTTTAGTTCACGAAAAATTAAATATTAAAAATACAGCAACTTTAAATAACTTTTTGTCACATTATTCATACTGTAGCTATGAACATTTTAAAGATAAAATTTTATATTACAATGAACTAAAAGCAAAAGAAAAATTGAGTAATGGTTTTAAACCTTCAAAAATTATGAGAATTTTTCATCCAACTTATACATTCTTAAACAGATATATTTTAAGATTAGGAATTTTAGATGGTAAAAGAGGTTATGTGATTTGTAAAATTTATTCAGACGGTATTAAAGAGCGTTATGCTGTAATGGAGAAAATAAAAAAAGAACAATCGGTTTGATTGTTCTTTTTATTTTTTCCAAAATTTCAATTTCTTTTTCATTCTTTGTTTTGCATGAAATTTATGTTGAAATTCTTGAGTTAATTTCCACATTAAATCAAAAATCTGAGATTCAGATTTACTTGTGTATAATTTAGAATATTCATTTGCCATAATGGCAATCATTTCTTTTTTAGGAGTTAATCTACGAAGATTAAACATTCGCTGTTCAAAAGACATGGAATCATGAAATGTCATTCGGTTTAAATCTACCAAATAGAAATCATAACTACCGTTTTCATTCGGATTAATTAACGTATTTCCTGGTGAATGATCTTTAAATTCTACGCCAGCTTCGTGTAATTGAAAACAAAAACGTGTAAAACCTCTAAGCATTTCTTCGTTATTTGCCAAATTAGGTTTTTCTACCAAATCACGAAAAGTATATTTCGTATCAATATGTCTACAAACATAAAAGCTTTTTCCTAAACCAATACCATTTTTAAATTCAACGTAAGCAATAGGTTCTGGCGTACCAATGTTTTTCTGAATAAGTTTCATTGCAAAATCAAACGAGCGTTTTGCTTTAGAATCTCTAAAAAACTGATAAACAATGGTATTTAATATATTTGGTTTCTTAAACGATTTAATGTTAAGCATACCTATTGAAGATTTAAAAACCTTTATAGTATTTCTGCTTCCTTTTACAAATAATTTTCCTTGGGTTTCGAAATTTGAAATACAATCGTTGATTTCTGATTGTTTGGAATTATATTTAGAATTAATCAATAATTTCATTTGATAAAATTTGGATATGAATCTAAAATCAGACAGTAATTTGATTTTAAAAATTCCTTACAAAGATATTCATTTTTAAAATATTAAAAGAATTAATCTATAATGTAAAAAAATAAAAAACAGAAGCAAAAATTAAAAACACTTATATTTATAAGTATAAACTTACCTGTAGCTAAAAACCATATTGAATTTTAATTCAAAAATATATTCAACTAGTTAATTTATATATATCCTCAATTTCTATATCATACATCCCAAATTTACCCAAAAAAAATTACTAAGAAATACGATACTAAAATTTATAAAATGACTATTTTTTTTCCACTTTAAAAATAAAATTTAATGCTAATGCTAAATTAATATGCATAAGTAAAATATATTTATATTTGTAAAAAATCAAAATTTTCAATGAAAGAAGATAGGAAAAATGTGGTTATTATAGTGCCATTATATAAATCATTTTTGGATGATTTAGAAATAAAATCTTTAAAAAGTGTAAGTAGGCATCTTAGAGACTTCGATATTTACATCATTGCTCCCGAATCTTTAAATCTAGATTTCTTAAAGAAATATGATATTCAACTTAATTTTAAGATCCAAAGGTTTGAAGATCTTTTTTTTAAATCTATCAATGGATATAATGAATTATTACTTTCTTCTAATTTTTACAAAACTTTTATAAATTACGAATTCATGCTAATCTGTCAAACGGATGCTTTTGTATTTAAAAACGATTTACCTTTCTGGATTTCTCAATCTTACGACTACATCGGTGCCCCTTGGTTAGATAGTAAAAACCTATTTTTCAGACATAAAATAAGAAATCTATTTAATAAATTAAAAAAGTTTTTGGGATTAAAATATCGTTTGTACAATCACATAAATCAAGTTGGAAACGGTGGTTTTTCTTTAAGGAGAATAAAAAAATTTTACGAAATTGCATTATTAGAAACTGAGAAAATTAATCATTTCTTAAAAGTAAAAAATAAAGAAAACTATCATGTTGAAGACGTATTTTGGTCATTATATGTACCTACAAAGTATTCAATATCAAAACCTGATTACAAAAAAGCTTTGAGTTTTTGCGTTGACAGAAAACCTGAAATCGCATTAGCTCATTTGAACGATAAATTACCTTTTGCTTGCCATGGATTTAACAAAAAAGGTGTAATAAATTTTTGGACTAAATATATATAGCATGAATATTTTAAATATAACATCAATTGTAGAATGGCGTGGTGGTGACGCTCAGATGTACACAATTTATAATCTTTTAAAAAAATATCCGGAACTTAATCAATATATATTATGTCCAGAAAATTCAGTATTATTTAACAGAGCATTAAATCACAAAGCACAAGTAATATCTTACCGTAAGAAAAACAAAGTTTTATCTTTAATCTTACCTATCATTGAATGCATTAAAAAATATAACATCGATGTTTTACACATACATGATTCTAGTGCGTTGAGCGCAGCTATTATTGCTAAAATAATAACACAGAAAAAAGTAAAACTTATATTTAGTCGCAAAAGAAACAATCCGATAAAAAATAATTTTATAAAGAAACTAAAATATAATAACAATTATATTTACAAAATTGTATCAGTTTCAAAAGCTGTTGAAAAAATTTTTGTTAACATAAATATACCTCAAAAGAAACTTCTTACAATTTATGATGCAATTAATGTTTCTGATTTTTCAAACAAAACCAAAACAGGATTAATTCAGAAAGAATTAAATCTTTCTAATGAAATAAAAATTATTGGAAATATTTCTTCGTTAGCGAAACAAAAAGATCTTGTTACTTTTATAAATACTGCTGAAAATATTCTAAAAAAAGAAACCAACATACGATTTGTAATTTTAGGTACAGGTCCTGAAGAACAAGATTTAAAAAAGTTGGTTCAGAGAAAAAAATTAGAAAATTTCATTATTTTCTTAGGCTTTAAAAATAATGTTTCAGATTACTTAAAGGAATTCGATATATTATTAATGACTTCATTAACTGAAGGATTACCATTAACTATATATGAGGCATTTGCTTCAAAAGTTCCTATAGTATCAACAAAAGCGGGTGGTATCCCCGAAGTTATTACAGATGGTTATAATGGTTATTTAACAGAGATTGGAGATTATGAAAATTTATCACTTAAATGCCTAGATTTATTAAATGATTCAAAAAAATCAAAACAATTTACAGAAATATCATACGAAATAGTTCATTCTCAATTTGATTTAAAAAACTTAGAGGAAAATTATTATACTTTTTACACTCAATTGTAAAAAAGTTGTGTTCATAGTTTTAAATTTTATGATAAATAATCGATTATATTTATTTTTATAAAATTTTAAAATGCAAATAATTCTTAATTTAGGTTTGCTCATTAAACTTATATAAAATTTATAAAGAATGAAATTCATATTATACTTAATTCTATTTTTCGTTTTATCTTGTTTAAGTGCTTGTCGAAACGATTATAACTTCGAACCAAGTTCAGGAAGCGATTTACGTTTTTCAAGAGACACCGTATATTTAGATACTATTTTTTCAAATATTGGTTCGAGTACTTATACCTTAAAAGTATACAACAAAACGAATAACGATATTAAAATACCTTCATTAAAATTAGGAAAAGGCGAAAATTCTAACTTCCGATTAATGGTTGACGGAATCTCTGGAAAAGTTTTTAATAATGTAGAATTGTTAGCTAAAGATAGTATGTACATTTTTGTAGAAACTACGGTTGACATTCATGCTTTAACCAACGAAAACGAATTTATTTATACAGATCAAATTCAATTCACTTCTGGTTCTAAATCACAAAACGTAGAATTAGTAACCTTAGTAAAAGATGCTGTTTTTTTATATCCGCAAAAATTTGCAGACGGATCTAAAGAAACACTTCCTTTAAATGGAGACGAAATTGAAGGTTTTTATTTAGATGAAAACGATCCGATAAACGGAAACGAATTAGTTTGGACTAACACCAAGCCATACGTAATTTATGGTTACGCAGCCGTACCACCAAACAAAACTTTAGAAGTAAAACCTGGAGCACAAATTCATTTTCATGATAATTCTGGACTTTTAGTAGCTAATAATGGAAATATTAATGTTACAGGAACAATTGAAAATCCGATTGTATTTCAAGGAGATCGTTTAGAACCTGTGTTTGAAAATGTTCCTGGACAATGGGGTGCTATTTGGTTAACCGTAGGAAGTAAAGGTAATTTTGAAAACGCAATTATTAAAAATGCGACCGTTGGCCTACTTGTAAACAAAAATCAATCAACGGTAAACTTACACAACCTACAAGTTTATAACGCTTCTGATTTTGGAATTTTAGGAAGAGCCGCAGATCTTTACGGAACTAATGTTGTTACAAACAATTGCGGTCAAGCTGCTTTAGCTTGCACTTTTGGAGGAAGTTATCATTTTATTCAATCTACTTTCGGAAATTATTGGAACAAACCTAATCAAACTTCCGTTGTTATTGATGATTATGATGGAACTTCAGAATTCGCAATTCAAAAAGCATTATTCCAAAATTGCATCATTTATGGTTCAAGCAGCGAATCGTTAATCATGAATATGAAAGGAAATCAGAATAATTTCAATATAAAATTCGAAAATTCATTAATTAAATTCGTTGATTACTCAAATCAAGTTTTCGGAAGATTTCCGTATGATTTCAATAACACGGCCTATTTCAGTAATTGTTTAATCGCAAGAACATCAACGCAATTTAGACCTTACTTTAAAAATCCGAATAAAAATGAAATGATGATTACAGATAAAGCAACCGATTTAATAGGAATTGGAAATGTAAATTTTGCACAACAAGTTCCTTTCGATATTTTAGGAAAAAGCAGAATTCCAAACCCAGATTTAGGTGCTTATCAGAATATTTCAGAAACACAAGAATAATTTTTTTAATTCTTTAAAATTAAGTTATTTTTGTAACTCAAAACAACACAACTAATACATACACAATGATTCATTTCTTCGTGAACCAAAAGGGCACTGTTTACAGTGTTCAAATCGAAAAAGATTTAACTACAGAAGATATTGCTAAACTAAATTGGTTATTTGGTAATGCTTCAAAAATTGAACAAACTACTTTAGAAGATTTTTACGTTGGCCCACGCGCGGCAATGATCACACCTTGGAGTACTAATGCGGTTGAAATTACGCAAAACATGGGAATTGAAGGAATTATTCGTATTGAAGAATTCGAAAAAGTTTCTGCAGATTTCACTGATTTTGATCCTATGATTTCTCAAAAATTCTCTGCGTTAACTCAAGAAATGTTTACCATTGCAATTAATGTAGAACCAATTTTAGATATTGAAGATATTGAAGCTTACAACCAACAAGAAGGTTTAGCTTTAAGTGCTGAAGAAGTTGAATACTTAAACAACTTAGTAAAAAAATTAGGTAGAAAATTAACAGATTCTGAAGTTTTTGCCTTCTCGCAAGCTAATTCAGAACACTGTCGTCACAAAATTTTTAACGGAACTTTCGTTATTGATGGCGTTGAACAACCTACATCCTTATTTAAATTAATCAAGAAAACATCAGAAACAAACCCAAACGGAATTGTTTCTGCATATAAAGATAACGTTGCTTTTGTAAAAGGACCAAAAGTAACTCAATTTGCACCTTTAAGTGCTGACAAACCCGATTTTTATGCTGAAAAAGAATTTGAATCGGTTATTTCATTAAAAGCAGAAACGCACAACTTCCCTACTACTGTTGAACCATTTTCTGGAGCTGCAACAGGAGCTGGAGGGGAAATTCGTGACCGTTTAGCTGGAGGTCAAGGTTCTTTACCATTAGCAGGAACGGCAATTTACATGACATCGTATTCTCGCTTAAACGAAGATCGTCCGTGGGAAAATGCTTTTGCAGAACGTGATTGGTTATACCAAACTCCAATGGATATTTTAATTAAAGCATCTAACGGAGCTTCTGATTTCGGAAATAAATTCGGTCAACCGTTAATCGTTGGATCTGTTTTAACTTTTGAACACGAAGAAGATGCACGCAAAATTGGTTACGACAAAGTAATTATGCAAGCCGGTGGTATTGGATACGGAAAATTAGACCAAGCTATCAAACACAAACCTGAAGTTGGTGACAAAATTGTGATTTTAGGAGGTGAAAACTACCGTATTGGTATGGGTGGAGCTGCGGTTTCATCTGCTGATACTGGTGCTTTCGGTTCTGGAATTGAATTAAATGCGATTCAACGTTCAAACCCTGAAATGCAAAAACGTGCAGCTAATGCGGTTCGTGGTTTAGTAGAATCTGATAACAACCCAATCGTATCTATTCACGATCACGGTGCGGGTGGACACTTAAACTGTTTATCTGAATTGGTT
>NZ_CANRNX010000031.1 GCF_947632075.1 uncultured Flavobacterium sp. | reverse complement strand
TTAATTTTATCTCCAACGAGAGAATTATGTTTGCAAATCACTAATGAGATTAAGCAATATTCAAAGTATGTAAAAGGGTTACATACTGTAGCGGTTTATGGTGGGGCGAGTATTACAGAACAAGCTAGAGAGGTTAAGCGTGGTGCACAAATTATTGTTGCAACACCAGGTCGTATGCAAGATATGATCAACAGAAACTATGTAAACATAAA
This sequence comes from uncultured Flavobacterium sp., assembly GCF_947632075.1. Taxonomy (GTDB): domain Bacteria; phylum Bacteroidota; class Bacteroidia; order Flavobacteriales; family Flavobacteriaceae; genus Flavobacterium. The sequence continues at coordinate 24,882 of NZ_CANRNX010000031.1, read as the reverse complement.
AAACATTCAGTATTGTGTTTTAGACGAAGCTGATGAGATGTTAAACATGGGATTCTATGAAGATATTACTTCTATTTTATCAGATACTCCAGAAGACAAGAAAACATGGTTATTCTCAGCAACGATGCCACAAGAAGTAGCAAGAATTGCAAGAGAATTCATGACACAACCTACAGAAATTACTGTAGGACACAAAAATCAAGGTTCAGTAAACGTTTCACACGAATTTTACTTAGTAGGTGCGCGCGATCGTTATCAAGCTTTAAAGCGTTTAGCAGATGCTAACCCAGATATTTTCTCTGTGGTTTTCTGTAGAACAAAAAGAGACACGCAAGCAGTTGCAGAAAAACTTATCGAAGATGGGTACAATGCAGCAGCATTACACGGAGATTTATCTCAAGCACAACGTGATGGTGTAATGAAAGCTTTCCGTGGTCGTCAAATTCAAATGTTAGTAGCTACTGACGTTGCTGCTCGTGGAATTGACGTAGACGATATTACTCACGTAATTAACTATCAATTACCAGATGAAATTGAAACGTACAACCACCGTTCTGGTCGTACTGGTAGAGCTGGTAAAACAGGTACATCTATTGTAATTGTTACTAAAAGTGAATTACGTAAGATTTCTGCTATTGAAAGAATCATTAAAAATAAATTCATTGAAAAACCAGTTCCAACAGGAATGGAAATCTGTGAAGTTCAATTATTACATTTAGCTAATAAAGTAAAAAATGTAGAAGTTGATTCTGAAATTGATAAATACTTACCTAACATTATGGAATCTTTAGGAGATATTTCTAAAGAAGAATTAATTAAGAAAGTATTCTCTGTAGAGTTCAACCGTTTTATTGAATACTACAAAAAACAAAACATGTTACAACCTCAAAGAGGTGAACGTGCAGAAAGAGGTGAACGCGCTCCTATTTCAAACGATGGAACTACTCGTTATTTCTTAAACTTAGGTTCAAAAGATAATTTCGATTGGATGAGCTTAAAAGATTTCTTACGTGAAACTTTAGATTTAGGTCGTGATGATTTATTTAAAGTTGACGTAAAAGAAGGATTCTCTTTCTTTAATACAGATTCTGTTCATGCTGAAAAAGTAATGGAAGTTTTAAACAATATTAACCACGAAGGTCGTAAAGTTAATGTTGAAATTTCTACAAATGATGGTGGAAGAAACAGCGGAAGAAGAGATCACAACAACCGTGGAGGTCGTCGTTCTTTTGACGGAGAAAGAAGAAATCGTTCATTTGGTGGTGATCGTGAAGGAGGAAGAGAAAGAAGATCTTCTAACCGTTCATTCGATAGAGAACGTCCAGCAAGAAACGAAAGAAGTTCAACTCGCGGAGATCGTCCAAGAAGAACTAGAAACGAATAATTGTTAATTTTTTAATAATTACCTTAAAAACTGTAAAATATCCATTACTTTTGAAGTATACTTTTAAAGCATTTATGAGATATTTTACAGTTTTATTTTTTATTCTATTTACCACTTTACTTTCGGCTCAAACTCATATAGTAAAAGGAACTGTTGTAAATGAAATTACAAATTATGTTGAACCAGATGTTAACATAATAAATTTAAATTCACTTAAAATTTCTAAAACGAATAGTAAAGGAAATTTTGAGATTGAAGCCAAACTAAATGACTCCATCCACTTTTCGGCAGAAGGCTATCGTTCATTAAAGCTAAAAGTTACTAACGACTGGCTAAAAAACCCATCGATTACAGTTTACATAAAAGATAATTCAACAACTTTAGATGAATTATTTATTAGCAATCTTAAATTAACAGGTTTTCTTCAAGTAGACACCAAACTAATTGAAATGAATGATTATTACTATTATCGTTCATTTAAACCGACATCATTTGCAAGTAATTTTTTAACTAAATTAGATCCGGTTGATGCGATTTACAATTCTATTAAAAAAAATTCAGCAACAAATAAAAAAATTGAACAATTAAAACAAGAAACCGAATTAATTGAACTGATGAAAACTAAATATGATAGAGAAACGGTTTCGGCACTTCTTAATATTTCAAAAGAAGATATTGTAAAAGTTTTACAAAGTTGCAATCATACCGATAGGTTTATATATACAGCATCAGATTATCAAGTTTTTAATGCTTTAAACGAATGTTTAGAAGTACATAATATTTCAAGAAAATAATATCTTTTAGGTATTATTTTTTTTTATTCTAAAATTTTAGTTTCTTGAAATTTAAAAGAATTAAATGTAATTTTGTAAGAAATAATAACACAACTAAACGCAACATATATCAATGGATTTATTAATCAAAGATGCTGTCATTATTGACCCATCAAGTTCTTTTCATAACAAAAAAGTAGATATTAAAATAGTAAATAATGTAATTTCTGAAATCAATGAAACAATTATTGATAATCAAATTCAAAACTTACATTTAAATAATTTACATATCTCTAAAGGCTGGATGGACAGCTCTGTTGCTTTGGGTGAACCTGGATTTGAAGAAAGAGAAACTATTTTAAACGGATTAAATGTTGCAGCAAAAAGCGGCTTTACTAATATTGCTTTACAGCCAAATACAAATCCGGTTATAGATAACCAAACAACTGTATCTTTCGTAAAATCAAAAGCATTCGGACACGCTACAATTTTAAATCCTATCGGAGCGTTAACTAAGCAACAAGAAGGAAAAGATATTGCAGAGTTATTCGATATGAAAAATGCTGGAGCAATAGCATTTGGAGATTATAAAAAATCGTTAGAAAATGCAAACCTTTTAAAAATTGCACTTCAATATAGTCAAGATTTTGATGCCTTGATTTTAGCATTCTGCAACGATGCTACTATCAAAGGAAAAGGCGTTGTTCACGAAGGTATTACTTCAACTAAACTGGGATTAAAAGGAATTCCTGCTTTAGCAGAAGAGGTTGTTATAGCAAGAAACCTTTTCTTATTAGAATACACTGGAGGAAAAATACACGTTCCAACAATTAGTACAGCAAAATCTGTTGAATTAATTAAAGAAGCAAAATCGAAAGGTTTAAACGTTACTTGCAGTGTAGCAATTCATAATTTAGTTTTAACTGATAACGTTTTAAACGAATTTGATACACGCTACAAAGTTAACCCTCCAATAAGAACAGAAGAACACAGACAAGCTTTAATAAACGGAGTTTTAGATGGAACGATAGATTGTATAACTTCTGATCATCATCCTTTAGATATCGAACATAAAAAAATGGAATTTGATATGGCTAAAGACGGAACTATTGGTTTAGAGTCTGCTTTTGGAGCTTTAGCAAACATTTTACCATTAGAAGTTGTTATTGAAAAATTAAATGCTGCAAAATCAATTTTTGGAATTGAGAATTCTTCAATTGAAATTAATCAACCAGCTTCTTTTACCCTTTTTAATCCAGAAGGAAAATCATCTTTTACAAAAGAAAATATCCTATCAAAATCTCGAAACTCATCTTTCTTAAATATTGAAATGAAAGGTGAAGTTTATGGAATTTTAAATAACGGGATTTTAAATTTAAAATAATAAAATGAAAATACATCAAGACGGAAAACTTGCTGCAATCATTGCTCACCTATTTTTTTTAGGTCCGATTGTTGCCTTTTTTATAAACGATGAACAAAAAGATCCATTTGGATCGTTTTATATTCGTCAAAACGTAGGAATAACAATTATATTCTTATTAATCGGTGCGTTAATGGGCTTTGTACAATATGCATCTGCAATGTACGCGTTTTATTTATTCATTTTTATCATCTGGCTGTACAGTTTTATCGGAGCAATTAGCAACAAATACAATCTATTACCTGTTGTTGGTCCTTTTTTTCAGAAAACGTTTAGCCGAAAATAATCAATTATGTCAAAACTGCATTATTTAATTAGAGAGCCAAAAGTAATTTTAGATAAAAATCCTTTACTTTTATTATTGCACGGTTACGGAAGTAACGAAGAAGATTTGTTTTCTTTTGCTTCAGAATTACCAGATCATTATTACATCATTTCTGCTCGTGCACCTTACCCACTACCACCATACGGAAATGCTTGGTATGCGATTGATTTCGATGCAAATATGAACAAATTCTCTAATGATGAACAAGCTATTGAATCTCGTGATTTAATTGTTGAATTTATTGATGAATTAATTCAGAAATACCCAATAGATTCAACAAAGGTAAATTTAATCGGATTTAGTCAAGGAGCCATTTTAAGTTATGCTATTGCCTTATCTTATCCAGAAAAAGTTAACAAAATAGTAGCCTTAAGCGGATATTTCAATCAAAATATTATGAAAGATGGTTATGAAAACAACGATTTTTCAAAACTTAGCTTTTTCATTTCTCACGGAACTGTAGATCAAGTTATTCCGGTTGAATGGGCTCGTAAAAATCCTGAAGTTTTAAACTTATTAAAAGTTTCAAATGAATATCACGAATACAATGTTGGTCACGGAGTTGCACCACAAAATTTCTATGATTTCAAAGACTTTTTAGAAAAATAGAAATAGCTATATTCAGGGATTTCAATAAACATAAATTATCAAGACATTTGTACTATAAATTTTAGATTTATTTAGTTTTTTGTTTTCTTCATTAAAGTAGGAAGAATTAGTTTGAAATAGAAAGGAAGAGAATAATCTCTTCCTTTTATTTTAAAATCTCCAAGCTAAAATTCTACTTGTTTTATTTCCTTGTTGCATTTCAATAATTCGATGTTCTTTAACGTTTACTTTTTCTAAAATTTTAATCAATGGTTTTAAATGCGTTTTATCAGAAACTAAAGTGGTAAACCAAAAGGAATTTTTCTTAAAATGAACACTTTCATAAATATAATTGGTTATAAAAGCTTTTTCACCTCCATCGCACCACAATTCATCATCTTTTCCACTAAAATTTTGAATTGGTTTTGAAATATCTCTTCCTAAATTTTTTAATTTTCTGGTGGTCTTAGAAATCACTTCTTCTGGTGATTTAAAAAAAGGTGGGGTACAAATAACAACATTAAATTGATCTTGAGATTCAACTATATTCTTTAGAATATTGCGTTTGTTAACTTGTTTACGCAATGAAATATTCAACTTCAGAAACTCATTATTTTCAATAATATTTTGAGCATTCTTTAATGAAGTAATATTAATTTCAGAACCTACAAAACTCCATCCATATTCAGAAACTCCAATAATGGGATAAATTAAATTAGCCCCTACTCCAACATCAAGAATTTTGACTTTATTACCAGTTGGAATAATATTATTATTATTTTCACCTAATAAATCTGCTATATAATGAATATAATCAGCACGACCAGGAATAGGCGGGCATAAATTATTTTTCGGCAAACTCCAAAAAACTAACTTATAAGAATCAAATAAAATTGCCTTATTCAACAATAAAACTGCTTTTGGATTTCCAAAATCAATTGTTTTTAATCCTTTTGGATTTTTAATTATGTATGCAGTTAATTCTGGAACCAAATTACTAAGTTTTTCAAAATCATAAGAATCATGATGTTTATTTCTCGGATGTAATTTAGTTTGAAGTTGTTTGGAATCGTTCATTAAAAAAGTAAATTTCTACAAAATTAATTCATTTAATTGATTTACCTATCCTGAATATAATTTATTAACTGTGTTTTAGTTATTAAACAGACAATCAAGTTGTATCTTTGTAAAAAGTTTTTTTTATGAGTTTTTTAAAAATAGCAGAAAATAATTTTCAGGATTTTATTACAGGTCGATATGTTACTAATGATCATATTTTACCTTTTCTAAATTCGTTACCAAAATCTTTTCATTTAAAAGTAGAAGGTAAATCTGTTTTAAGTGAAAACATTTACTCAATAAAAATTGGTTCAGGAAAAATTAAGATTCTTATTTGGTCACAAATGCATGGTAACGAAAGTACAACTACCAAAACAATAATCGATTTATTAGCATTTTTAAAAAACGAAGATTCCGAAGCAAAACAAATCTTAGAGAACTTTACACTTTATGTTATTCCTATTTTAAATCCAGATGGAGCTAAGGCTTATACACGAGTTAATGCAAATGAAGTGGACTTAAATAGAGATGCTGTAGACTTATCTCAACCTGAAAGTATTGTTTTAAGAAACTGTTTTGATAACTTCAAACCAGATTTTGCATTTAATATGCACGATCAACGTACCTTATTTGCAGCAGGTAATGAAAATAACGCAGCAACTATATCGTTTTTATCTCCTGCGTTCAATATCGAAACAGATTTAAACCAAATTAGAATTAAAGCAATGCAAGTCATTAGTGCAGTTAATAATGAGGTTAAGAAGTATATTCCTAATCAAATAGGAAGATTCGATGATGCCTTTAACCTGAATTGCATTGGTGACTGTTTTACTAACTTAGGTGTTTCAACAATTTTATTTGAAGCCGGGCATTTTTCAAATGATTATAAAAGAGATGAAACTCGAAAAATTGTTTTTGTTTCACTTTTAAAAGCTTTGGATTCTATCGCTTCTGAGGATTATCTAAAAGAAGATATCCAAAATTATTTTGAGATTCCAGAAAACAAAAAATTAATAAATGATATTTTGGTAAAAAATATCAAAATTCAAAATGAAGAAAATTCAAAGCGAATAAATTTAGGAATTCAATATAAAGAAGTGTTAAAATCAAACGAAATTTATTTTATTCCTATCGTAGATACAGAATTAGTTAAAAATCATCAATTTGGACATTTAGAAATTGATTGTTCTGATTTTGAATTAACTACAGAATACGAAATCTGCGATTTATTAAACAAATTAGGGCTATATAAAACAAATAATGGAATATATGTTGTTAACTAATTATTAAAATATTAAAAAACACATCTTTTTATTTAAATAATAGCATTTTTTTTTTTACTTTTGTAGACTGAAATTAAGAATAAATAAACAATCGTTTTATGAGTAAGTTTCGTTTAGATGAGATAGATCATCAGATCTTAGATATGTTAATTGATAACACAAGAGTACCTTTTACAGATATTGCTAAAAAACTTTTGATATCAGCTGGAACAGTTCACGTACGTGTGAAAAAAATGGAGGATGCCGGAATTATTCAAGGTTCTTCATTAACTTTAGATTATGAAAAATTAGGATATTCTTTCATTGCTTATGTTGGAATCTTCTTACACAATACTTCGCAAACTAAATTTGTTTTAGAAAGAATTAACGACATCCCTTTTGTAACAGTAGCACACGTAACAACTGGTAAATTTAATATTTTCTGTAAAATTAGAGCGAAAAACACTCGTCATGCTAAAGAAGTAATCTTTATGATTGATGATATTGATGGAGTTTATAGAACTGAATCAATGATTTCTTTAGAAGAAAGTATAAACGACAAAAAACGTTTAATGCATACGATTTTTAAAGATTTATAATATATTTAGAAAAGCGTTTTGAGATTTTCAAAACAAAAAAAAAGAGTTCAAATTTGAACTCTTTTTTTTTGTTTTGAATTATTTTATTTTAATTGCTTAATCTCTTCATTTTCTAAACCTAAAGTAAGAATCGTTATATCATAATCACTATAATCCATTTTGTTTAATAAACGTCCAGGTACCACAACTATTCTAAAAACCTGATTCATTATATATTCATTCCAATGTTGATCACTTAGTGTAGTCAAATCAAAATTCGGCTCTAAGAAAATTTTAAAGTCTCTTTTAGTAAAATCATAATTGTAATTAAATTCATCTCCATTATTAAAATACACAGTTTGTGGTATTAACCTCCAAACATCATTACCATTATCTTTACCGTAAAGTCTATAAATTAAAAGATGGTCAGATGGGAAAATATCCCTTGAAAAATTTCCGATCACTGAGAATTGATTATTGTTAAAAGATGCAGGAAATTCAAAAACTTCAGCTTCAAAAACTTGTTGATCTCTAATTTCATTCACTTCACAACTTTGTAAAGAAACTACACCTATCAAAGCAACAAAAAGTAATATAATTTTTTTCATCTCTATAAATTTTTAAGTTATGTAAATATATTACCATTAACTATGCCAAAAAAATATTTTTAGTAGAACTAGTTAAAAAACATTCGATGAAGAACAAGCCTCAGTTTTAAAATTAATAAGTAATAAAAATATTAAAATAGCTAACTTTCGAAGAATTTAAATAATAGAAACACTTTAATTTAAAATAATAATTTATATTTGCCAAGCCTTTAAAATTAAGGGTTTATAAAAAATATTAGTACAATGGAAAAATTAAATTTATTAACTGAGTTACACGATCAAGCTCAAAAAGAAGCTGAAGCATTTTATACTAACGGAAATAAAGCTGCAGGTACACGTTTAAGAAAAGTTATGTTAGAAATTAAAAAATTAACAGACGAAGTAAGAAAAGACGTTCAAGCTATTAAAAACGAAGAAAAGTAATAAATTAAAGAGTACGATTTTATCGTGCTCTTTTTTTATTTATAGAAAAATTATTTCAAAAAGAATACTTTAAGATAATCTTAAAAATTCATATCTGAAAAAATAGTAAATTAGCGAAAAACAAAAAAATTATGCCATCAGATTGTATCAGCTATCAAGATTCTGGATATTTTTCTAAACTTATGATTGACTATTTAAACGGAGACAAAAACGTAAAATCGTTATATCATCGTTTTCCTAATTTAGAAAATTTTGAAGCACAAATTCTTGAAAAACAAGCCGATTTCTCACAAAACAATCGCAACATACTTTCGCAAGCTTTAGCAAATCAATTTTCAAATTTTGAAATTTCTGAAGCTACAAAAGCAAATATCGAATTACTTAAAAACACAAATACTTTCACAATTACTACTGGGCATCAGTTGAATTTATTTACGGGTCCATTGTATTTTTTGTACAAAATTATTTCAGTAATTAATTTAACAAAAGAACTAAAATCAAAATATCCAAGCTTTGATTTTGTTCCGGTTTATTGGATGGCAACTGAAGACCACGATTTTGATGAGATTCATTATTTCAATTACGAAGACAAGAAATTCCAATGGAATAAAAACGCTTCTGGTCCGGTTGGTCGTTTAGATTTAGAAGATTTAGATAAGGTTTTCGAAGCTTTTTCGGCACAATTAGGTTTAGGTGAAAATGCCAAGCAATTAAAAACTTGGTTTGAAAATGCATATTTAAAACACCGAAATTTGGCTGATGCTACACGTTATTTGGCTAACGAAATTTTTGGTTCATACGGATTGGTAATTGTAGATGGTGATGATAAAAATCTGAAATCTATTTTTGCTCCTTATATTTCGAAAGAATTAATTGAACAACAATCACATAACGAAGTTGCTAAAAGCTACAACGTTTTAAAAGATTATTTGATTCAGGTAAATCCACGTGAAATTAATTTATTTTATATCGAAAATGGATTGCGTGAACGTATTGTTTTTGAAAACGAACTTTACAAAGTAAATCATACAAATATTACATTTACAAAAGATGAAATTTTAAAATTGGTTGAAACGAATCCTGAAAAATTTAGTCCGAATGTAATTTTACGACCTTTATATCAAGAAGTTATTTTACCTAATTTATGCTACATTGGCGGCGGAGGAGAATTGGCTTATTGGTTAGAATTGAAAGAAGTTTTTACTTATTTCAAAGTTCCGTTCCCAATGATTTTACTTCGTAATTCGGTTTTAATAGCAAGCGAAAAACAAGCTAATAAAGCGGATAAATTAGATTTAAATTGGAAAGATTTATTTTTAAAGAAAGACCAATTAATTCATAACAAAACAATTACGTTATCTGAAAATCATTTTGATTTTGAACAACAACGTAACTTCTTACAGAAACAGTTTAACGATTTAAAAACATTAGCTTTAAAAACAGATAAATCGTTTGAAAATGCTGTTTTAGCTCAAGAAAAAAAGCAATTAAAAGGTTTAGATAATTTAGAAAAACGTTTACAAAAAGCCGAACGTAAATTACACGAAGATGCTTTAAACCGAATGATTGATTTACAATTAGAATTGTTTCCGAAAGGAAGTTTACAAGAACGAAATGTGAACTTTGCTCAATTTTACAAAGCTTACGGAAATGAACTAATTGAAAAACTTTTTGAGGAATTACATCCGTTAAGTCAGTATTTTACAATAGTAATTTTATAAAACAAAAAAATCCGCTCTCGAGCGGATTTTTTTGTTTTATAAAATTATTGTTTTTCGATAATTTTTTTATATTTGTCAATAATAATTTATTAACAATATAACTTTATGAAAATATTAAAAATATTTGGTTGGTTATCACATTTCCTTTGGGCAAGCATGCTATTACTAACCATTTTCTTTGGAGTATTAGTTTATAGCGAATTTACTTCTAGTCATAGTGAAACCTGGTTTATTGAATTAATGGGTAAAGAAATCCAAACTGAGTCTAGAAAATCATATATATTAACATTTATGCTACTTTGCTTTGCAGTTTATGTAATGTATTTTTATGCAATTACCTTATTTAATTTGTGTATAAGGAAATTTGAAAAACGAATATTTTTTGATGAATCAATTATAAAACGGTTTAAAAAAATTGGAATTATATTCATTTCAAATTATATAGCCGTTCTAATCCTTGGAAAAATATTTACAATACACTCCGAAAAAAACATAACCAGCTCAACAGATTTTTCAACTAATGTTTTAGAAAAATTAGATTCACCGTTAGGCAGTTTAATGATTGGCTTCTTCTTTTTGGTATTAAGTCAAGTTTTTAAAGAAGCTTTAAAACAAAAAAGAGAAAACGAATTAACTATATAATTTATGAAAACCATAAACCTTTTAAGCTTCATCATTTACCCTATTGTAATTTGCTTTTTATTGTTCATTCCATTATTAGGGTATTTTGGTTTCGAACTAATTTCAAATCTTGAAAATAGAATTCCAAGCTATCAATTGTTTGGAACAAAATATAATACCGTAGATCTTGCTTTTCCGCTTTATATAAGTACATTTCTATATTTCGTTTCTTATGTTTTAATCATCCTTACTTTTTATTGGTTTAATAAACTAATTGAACAATTTAAAAAAAGGCAGATTTTTGAACATAAAGTAATTCGTTATTTCAGAATTATGGGAAATTTACTTTGTATAAGTTTTTTGATAAGGTTAATAACTGGAATTTTCATTCATTATAAAGACGATGTATTTGTAAAACAAAATCCAATTGGCGTAAACAGTATTTTTGAAATGCCCATTGTAATCTTAGTTTTCGGATTATTTTTTATCGTTTTGAGCAAAGCTTTTGAAATTGAAAAAAAACAAAAAGAAGAGAACATTGAATTGAAACAAGAAAACGAATTAACAATTTAAAAATGAAAGAATTTAAATCATTAAAAAAGTACACTATAATTATTGGAATTTTATTACTTGCAAATGCAGCTTATTCGTGTTTAGAAATATTAAACGTTTGGGGCATTACAAAAATTGAAATTACTGCATTCAGTTCAGTTAAATATCAAATCTATACACAAATAGATAAATTAATTGCATCTATTTATCAGCTTTTAAATATTGCCTTGTTAATTCCGATTTATCTATTTTACAAAATTTCAAATCAATTCAAAAATGGCGTATTATTTAGTAATGAAATCATCAACTTACTAAAAAACATAACAACTATTTTATATGTTTTAAGTGCAATAGCAATACTCATTAGCAGATTTGTAAAATCATCAGATGTATTTCAAACACCAATATATTGGTTTAACATTCATCCGTTATTTATTATGTTTATCGGAACTATTTTTAATGCATTTGCTGTAATATTAAAAGAAGCACTAAAACAAAAACAAGAAAACGAATTAACCATATAACTTATGAAAAAAATAATCATACTATTATCTATTATGATGTCACAAATAATAGTAGCTCAAAATATGAAATTAGATTCTGAAATTAATAAACTAATAAATCAAAAAATAACTGAAAGTAAAATTCCAGGAATCGCAGCATCAATCATATTTAAAGACACCATTTATTATGGCTTTTCAGGAAGTATTGCTATAAATAATAATGAGAAAATAAATTCAAAAACATTATTTCACATTGGTTCAAACACCAAAGCTTTTACTTCTTTTTTAGCTTTTCAGGAAATTAAAAAAGGCAACTTAACTTTAGATACAAATTTTTTCGATGTATTTCCAGAATTAAAGAATGATGACAATAAAACGTATCAAAATATTACTCTATCTGATTTATTGTCGCATAATGCACAAGTGCAAGCTTTCACTTCGGGTTTTCAAATTAATTTCATAAAAATCACTAAAGAAAAACCAACTGAAAAGAGAATTGAATTTGCAGAACAACTATTAAAATTTCCTAATACAAATAAAGGAACCTATTCAAATGCTGGTTATGTTTTAGCTTCAATGATGATAGAAAAAGTAGCCAACAAACCGTTTGAAGAAATTTTATCAGATTACTTAACTTTAAATAATTGGGATTATAGTTATGGATTTCCGAATAAAAAAAATATAAACAACGCTTGGGGACATTGGATTGAAAACAATCAATTCATTTCATTATCACCAACACACGAATATAGTTTACCAGATTATTTTTTGGCTGCAGGTGATTTATCTATGAATATCGAAGATTATTCAAAATGGTTATACAAACATCTTAAAGAGCTGAATAATGAAAATGAAGCATATTTAAAAATGCATTTCGGTATTTCTGGTTTAAGTTATGGTTGGGGAAATGCAAATCAAAACGGACAAAAATTAAGTTTTCATGACGGAAGTACCGGAACTTTTTTTAACCATACAATTTTGCTTCCTGAAAATCAAATTGGAATTACAGTTATGGCCAATGCTGCACAAGAAAATCAAATCAGTGCTATTTATCAATTACGCCAAGAAATTTTTGAACATCTAAAACAAATTGTAAATGGCAATAATCGTAAACCTTGATGTAATGTTGGCAAAACGGAAAATGCAATCACAAGAATTAGCCGAAAAAATTGGAATTACAACCGTGAACCTTTCCATTTTAAAAACAGGCAAAGCAAAAGCCATTCGTTTTTCTACATTAGAAGCAATTTGTAAAGAACTTAATTGCCAACCTGCCGATATTTTAGAATACGTTGCGGATAAAGAATAACACAATATAACTATATCATTGAAATTTCATAACTTTAATGAAAATGTAATTATGATTGAAACTAAAATAATTTCACCTTCAATATTAGATAACGATTTCTATAAATTTACCATGCAACATGCGGTTATTAAACTTTTTCCGTATGCAAAGGCACGTTATCAATTCATTAATCGAGGTAAACATGACTTTCCTGAAAATTTTCATATTCGTTTACGTGAAGCGATTAACGAAATGGGAAATCTGAAATTAACAACACAAGAGAAAGAATATTTACGCGAAACATGTCCGTATTTAGACCCAACTTATTTAGACTTTTTACAAGGTTATAGATACGATCCTTCAGAAATTCACATTGAACAAAACGGATCTGAATTAAAAGTTAACATCGAAGGATTTTGGTACAGAACCATTTTATGGGAAGTTCCGATTATGGCTTTAATTTGTGAGTTGTTCTATTTAGAAACGAATCAAGAACGTCAATCAGATGAATTGGTAATTCAAACTGTAGAAGATAAAATCAAAAAATATAAAGAGTTAAATATTGTTTTTGCAGAATTTGGTACGCGACGTCGTCACTCATTCGATGTTCACGATTTAGTGGTTCGAACTCTTAAAGAAAAAGGAAGTGGAACATTTATCGGAACCAGCAATGTGCATTTAGCAATGAAATATCAAACAAAACCAATCGGCACACATGCTCATGAATGGTTTATGTTTCATGCAGCAAAATATGGTTATAAAATGGCAAATAGCGTTGGCTTAGAGCATTGGACAGATGTTTACCGTGGAGATCTTGGTATTGCTCTAACTGATACTTATACAACGGAAGTTTTCTTTCAGCAATTCGATAAAAAATTTGCAAAACTATTTGATGGTGTTAGACACGATTCTGGTGATCCACTCGAATTTGCAGACAAAACCATTGAGCACTACAAACAGTTAGGAATTGATCCGCTTACTAAATTCATTATTTTTTCAGATGGTTTAAATTACGATAAAGTAGAACGAATCACAGAACATTGCAAAAATAGAATTGGAATGTCATTTGGAATTGGAACCGATTTAACAAACGATGTAGGTCTAAAACCTATGAATATTGTTTTAAAATTGACAGAAGCTAAACCAGAAAATGCAGATTGGACAGGTGTTGTAAAACTTTCTGATGAACCTAAAAAACACACAGGAACTGAAAAAGACATTGATTTAGCAATTAAATTACTTCATATCGATTCTTAATTTTTTAATCGATTTATAATTGATAGTTTTGCCCAATAATCATTTTTATATTATGGAAGAAACAGAAGATAAACATATTTTAGAGCGATTGAGCGATCCGCAAACATTAATTACAATTTTGTATTTAGTTGCTGTTGCTATTGGAATGATTTTTAACTACGCCAAATACATTATTTTTGGAATTAACATCTTCGATTATTGTGATTTAACCGATTTTATTCTTTTTCCATTCAGTGACATCAATGTACTTTTATTAACTTTATTTGTTGCTTGTATTTGTTCAATAATGTTTTATGTCGATTTAAAATTAAGAGATTTATTTCCGAAGCTGTTTAGCAGTAATCGGATTAGTAAATCAAGATATAAAATCATCAGTTTATTTTTAAGTTGCTTTTTATTCATCTGTTTTATTTTTGTAGTTTCAGAAAAATATAGTGCTAATTTTTATAAGAAAATTGCAACAGCAGAAAATGTAACTATTTATACAAGAGACGGCGTTTTTAACGGCAAATATGTAGGAAAAACAAGCGATGTGTTATTTTTATATGATGCTAATGAGTTAAAAATTTTCCCGATAACTTCAAATATAAATTATTATCAAATTGATAAAGAATAACTTTATTAGAAATATTAACAAAATGTAAAAAAAATGTTCCGATTTTATTAATTAACTTTGTACAACGTTTATTAAACAAATAAAGAAATGCAAAACATTCCTAGTGTTGACTTGCGTGATTTCCTATCGGACGACCCGGTACGTAAACAAAAATTTGTAAATGAAATCGGAAAAGCCTACGAAGAAATTGGTTTCGTAGCATTAAAAGGTCATTTTTTAAGTGACGAATTAGTTGAAAACTTATACACTGAAGTACGTAATTTTTTCAACTTACCTTTAGAAACAAAATCTAAATATGAAGTTCCAGGAATTGGAGGTCAAAGAGGATATGTTTCTTTTGGAAAAGAATCTGCAAAAGGTCGCAAAACTGGTGACTTAAAAGAATTTTGGCATTTTGGACAATACGTTGAAAATGATCCAAAATTAGAGGCTGAATACCCAGCAAACGTAACAGTAAACGAATTAGCTAATTTTAACAGTACAGGTAAAGAAACTTACCAAATGTTAGAAAAAACTGGAGTTTACGTTTTAAGAGCTTTAGCTTTATTTTTAGGATTAGATGAGTTTTACTTTGACAAATTCGTTAAAAACGGAAATTCAATTTTAAGACCTATTCACTACCCTCCTATTTTAGATGAGCCTAAAGATGCTGTACGTGCAGCTGCTCACGGTGACATTAACTTAATTACTTTGTTAATGGGAGCTCAAGGTAAAGGATTACAAGTTCAGAATCACAACGGAGAATGGATTGATGCAATTGCAAATGATGATGAATTAGTTATTAATGTTGGTGATATGTTATCTCGCCACACTAACAACCGTTTAAAATCTACAATTCACCAAGTGGTTAACCCACCAAGAGAATTATGGGGAACTTCAAGATACTCAGTTCCGTTTTTTATGCACCCAATTAGTGAAATGCCATTAAACTGTTTAGAAAACTGTATTACAGAAGAAAATCCAAAACAGTTTGAAGATATCACTGCAGGTGAATATTTAACAGAACGTTTAATTGAACTTGGTTTAATTAAAAAATAATAAATAAAAAAAGACAAGATTTAAATCTTGTCTTTTCTTTTTAATCTAAAGCTAACTTATTTCACCTTAGCTTCCATCATATCTAAAAGTTTAGAATACTTATCTAATTCCATAATCAATTCGTCAGATACAGAATTATCTAAAATGACATTGATCAATTCACGAGCTGCAAAAATTTTATTTGTTACCACTTCAAATTTTTTTTCTCCAACACAATCAATAACTTCTTGAGTTAATTGATGAAGCAACATTTTCTGAACATCCATAAATAATATTTAAAAACACAAAATTAAACTTATTAATAGAATCCTTATCTTTGATATATATATTTATTTTCAATTATGGCAAAAAAAGGAAATAGCTTAGCAGATTTAGGCGGATTTGTTTTTTCAACCAATAAAGATTTTGATTTTGAATCTGAGGAAGAAATCATTGAAACACCTGCTCCGAACAAACAGCAATTAGAAGCGCATTTAGATAAAAAAAATAGAGCTGGAAAAGTAGCAACTGTTATTGTTGGTTTTGTAGGAACTGACGAAGATTTGAAAAATTTAGGTAAAGAATTAAAAACTCTTTGTGGAGTTGGTGGTTCTGTTAAAGACGGAGAAATAATAATACAAGGAAATTTCAGAGATAAGATTATGGAACATCTTATCAAAAAAGGATATAAAGTAAAACGCGTAGGAAGTTAATTATGGAAAAGATAAAAGAATCGGAATTAATCATTAATCCAGACGGAAGTGTTTATCACTTAAATGTTAAACCAGAAAATATTGCAAACGACATTATCTTTGTTGGTGATCAATTTAGAGTTGAAGCAATTACAAAATATTTTGACTCAATAGAATTTTCAACTCAAAAAAGAGAGTTCAAAACTGAAACTGGTACTTATAAAGGAAAGAAAATTTCTGTTATCTCAACCGGAATCGGACCAGACAATATTGATATCGTAATAAACGAATTAGATGCTTTAGTAAACGTTGATTTTGCTACAAGAACCATCAAACCAAATCTTACTAAATTAAATATTATTCGTGTAGGAACTTCAGGTTCACTACAAGCTGATATTCCAGTAGATTCAATTCTAATGTCTACTCATGGTGTTGGAACAGACAACATGCTTAGAAGTTATGATCTAAAAGGAATTACAGAAACAGAGATGGAAGATGCCTTCATTTCCCAAACAAGTTGGGATTTAACCAAAGGACGTCCTTACATTGTCGAAGCGAGTAAAGAACTAATTGAAAAGTTTGCTTCAGAAGAAATGCATCAAGGTATTACAATTACGGCTGGAGGATTTTATGGAGCTCAGGGTCGCGTAATTAGAATTCCTGTTCAAGATCCGAATTTAAATTCTAAAATCGATGCGTTCAAATTCAATAATTTAAGAGCAACTAATTTAGAAATGGAAACTGGAGCTATTTATGGCTTGTCAAAGTTATTGAGTCATCACTCACTTTCGCTGAATGCGATCATTGCAAATCGTGCTAACGGAACTTTTAGTTCAGATCCGTATGCTGTTGTAGAAAATCTTATTCAATATACATTAGATAAAATTACTCAATAGTTTTTTTTAAGCGCTTATTTTTAACAGTTTAAAAATAATATCTTAAAATATTGATGAATATTTTAAGATAGTTAATTATTGTAAAAAAGAACCTTGTAATTCAGTTCTATCGTTACATATTTACTATTTTTACATTTAGAAAATTGATAAGCATGACGAACGATTTAGAATTAAAAAGGATTCTTTTTAAAGATTACGAAAGTAAAATTATGTCAGCAGCAGAAGCTGCACTTTTGATTGACAATAATAGCGTAGTTGGATCAAGTGGATTCACTAAAGCTGGAGATAGTAAATCAGTTTTACCAGCATTTGCAAAAAGAGCTGAAAACGAAGATGTTGCCATAACTTTAATTACAGGTGCATCTTTAGGATACACGACAGATGCAGATTTAGCAGATAATAATGCATTAATTCGCAGAATGCCTTTTATGGCAGATCCTGCATTACGTAAAAGCATCAATGAATACAAAGTAAAATACATAGATCAACACTTAAGCGAAACTATTGAGCAATTAATTTGTGGTCATATCGCTCCAGTTGATACAGCAATTATTGAAGCTTCTTCAATTGATGAAAACGGAAATATCATTCCAACAACATCAATCGGAAATTCAGCTTTCTTTGCTGCACAAGCGAAAAAAGTTATTATCGAAATCAATACAAAAATTCCAGTTACATTTAAAGGTATTCACGATAGTATTGTACCAAAATCATATCCAGATCGCGATGTAATTAATGTACAAACACCAACTGACCGAATCGGAACAGAATATATTACAGTTGATCCGTCAAAAGTTGTTGGAATTGTATTTACTGATATTACTGATCAACCTGCAGTTATTTCAGAACCAGACGAAAAAACAACTGCAATTTCGAAACACTTATTAAATTTCTTTGAACAAGAAGTTGAAAAAGGTAAATTAACTTATTCTTTATTACCATTACAAGCTGGTATCGGAAAAGTTGCTAATGCTGTTTTAACTGGATTTGTTGGATCAAAATTCAAAAACTTAACAATGTATTCTGAGGTATTACAAGATTCGACTTTTGAATTATTCGATTCAGGAAATATGGATTTCGCTTCAGGATCTTCAATCACCGTTTCTGAAGCTTGTTATGAAAACGTATTAAAGAACTTTGATAAATATAAAGGTAAGTTATTACTTCGTCCACAAAATATTTCTAATGCGCCTGAAGTAATCAGAAGATTAGGAATCATCGGAATCAATACTGCAATCGAATTTGATATTTACGGAAACGTAAATTCAACACATATTAGCGGAACTAAAATGATGAACGGAATTGGTGGATCTGGAGATTTCGCTAGAAATGCATACTTAAGTATTTTTGTATGTCAGGCAGCTTCTAAAGAAAACAAAATTTCACATGTTTTACCAATGGTTTCTCACGTTGATCATACAGAACATGATGTGGACATTTTAGTTACAGATCAAGGTTTAGCAGATTTAAGAGGATTATGTCCACGTGAACGCGCTGAAGTTATTATTGAAAACTGTGTACACCCAGAATATCGTGAAGAAATTCGTGAGTATTTTGAAAGAGCTAAAGCTGAAGTTGGTGGTCATACACCACACATTTTATCTGAAGCTTTCAAATTCCACACACGTTTAAAAGAAACAGGTTCAATGCAAAAATAAACTTTGCATAAAAATATATAATTCTTACTACAGAATTTATTATCTTTAATAATCAAGCATTTAAGATAATAGATTCTGTAGTTTTTTTATGGCTATCATTTAAATCTTAAATATCTAACCAACACTTTAAAATTAAATGAGATGAGAATTATGATTTTAAGAACAATATTTTTTTTCGGATTACTGATTTTAAGTTCTTGTGTTTCGAAAATTATAATTCCTGTTGAAAACACTACAAAAGCAGATATCGCAATAACAGCTTCATCTAAGGCTGTTTTGTTTGTTGATAACAACTCAAATATCGAATCAGAACAAGGACAAATTCATAAATATATTGGAAACGAAATTTATAAAATTTTCGGAGGAGCTACTGATAGAATGTTTGTTGGAAATACAAATGCAAAAACATTAAAATTCACAACCACTGACGGAAAAAATTGGTTTATTAATACAAACAAATTAAAACATCCTTTTGCGATGATCGTTTTTGATAACCAAAAACCATTTATCGAATACAATCCAAAAAAATACATGCAAATTGTTACTTCCAATTTTAAAAATGAAATTAACAATACAACTCCACTTCCAAAAAAAGTTACTCAAAAGTCAAAACCTAAAGAAAATTTCAATTCTGTTATCGATTCGATTTTAAATATCAAATTCAATCCTGATAAAAAATATGCCGAATTAATTATCCAAAATTCAAATAACATTTATTATCCTTTACCAGCTTTTGAAGAAGATGTAAATCAGAATGGCACATATTTAACATTATCTTATTTAGATCAAGAAAAAAATAAAATTAATGATCAAACTGAAATTACTTACAAAAACAACAGAAGAACCAAGTTTAAATTTCAAGATCAAAACAACAAAATTGAAAGTACTTATCATATAAATAATTTAGGTTTACTAGATTCAATTAACACATTTTTAAAAAACTCAGAAAAACAATTTACAATTTTTAAATATTTACCAGATGGATTTATTGTAATAAGTTCAGGATTTAATACTTATAGTAAATATCTATTTAACTCTAAAATGCAAACTATCCAAGAAAGTTTACATAACTATAACAATGAATTAATTTCAAAAAAAAATATTTATCATGATGAATTAGGTAGAGTTATAAAAGAAGTAAATTATAAAAATAATTTATTAGTTGCAAGAACAGATTATATTTATCCATCATCTAATAGTAATGAATTTAAAACATTAAAACATTTTGATGACAAAAATGAATTAAAATATGAAATGCAAAGAACATACAAAAATAATTCTGAAATAATCTCAAGTTTCAAAAATGGGAAACAATCATCTGAAATCATATGTAGCTTAAATAAACTTGGAGAAGGTGAAATTATTAGCAAAAATAAAGATGGTAATATAAGTTTAATTGAAGTGATAAATTTGATAGAAAAATAAAAAACTCGACCTAAGCCGAGTTTTTTATTTTATTTTTTTTCAATTTCTTTTAAAGAATCCATTTTCTTATTAGCTAAGAAACCTTTAATATCTTCAAAGTGTTCAATAACACGTTTGTTAGTAAATTCAAAAACTTTTTCCGCTAAACCATCTAAGAAGTCACGATCGTGTGAAACTAAAATCACAGTTCCTTCAAATTCTTTTAAAGCATCTTTAATAATGTCTTTCGTTTTCATATCTAAATGGTTTGTAGGCTCATCTAGAATTAAAACATTATTTGGTTCTAACAACAGTTTAATCAATGCTAAACGTGTTTTTTCTCCACCAGAAAGTACTTTTACTTTTTTATCTATATCATCACCAGAGAACATAAAAGCTCCCAAAATATTTTTAATTTGCGTACGGATATCACCTTCTGCAATACGATCTATCGTTTCAAAAATGGTAATATTTTCATCTAATAAAGAAGCTTGATTTTGTGCAAAATATCCAATTTTAGCATTATGTCCGATTTCTAATTTTCCTTGAAATTCTAATTCATTCATAATTGCTTTAATCATAGTAGATTTACCTTCACCATTTCTACCAATCAAAGCAACTTTTTGCCCACGCTCAATAACCATATTAGCATCTTTAAAAACTACATAATCATCGTAATTTTTAGAAAGTCCTTCAACAATTACAGGATATTGACCCGAACGAGTGGCAGGTGGGAATTTTAAACGCAAAGCAGAAGTGTCCACTTCATCAACTTCTACTAAAACTAATTTTTCTAACATGCGAACACGCGATTGTACTTGTTCTGTTTTTGAGAAAGTTCCACGAAAACGCTCGATAAAAGTTTTATTCTCGGCGATAAATTTTTGTTGCTCTTCATAAGCTTTTTGCTGATGTAATCTTCGGTCTTTACGCAATTCTAAATAATCAGAATATTTTGCTTTGTAATCGTAAATACGTCCCATCGTAACTTCGATTGTACGATTTGTAATATTATCAACAAAAGCACGGTCGTGGGAAATTACCATTACTGCTTTTGCAGAATTTACTAAGAAGTCTTCTAACCATTGAATTGATTCAATATCTAAGTGGTTGGTTGGCTCATCTAATAAAATTAAATCTGGTTTACGTAAAAGAATTTTAGCTAACTCAATACGCATTCTCCACCCTCCAGAAAATTCAGAAGTAGAACGATCTAAATCTTCTTGAGCAAAACCCATTCCTTTTAAAACTTTTTCAACTTCCGCTTCGTAGTTCACTTCTTCAATTGAATAAAATTTTTCACTTAATTCAGAAACGCGTTCAATTAACTTCATATAATCGTCCGATTCATAATCTGTACGAACAGTCAATTGCTCATTTAAATCTTCAATTTCATTCTTCATTGAAAAGATTTCAGCGAAAGCTTTAGAAGCTTCTTCACGAACTGTTGCATCATCTGAAGTTAATAAATGCTGAGGAAGGTAAGCAATAACAGCATCTTTTGGTGCAGAAATAGATCCGGTTGAAGGTTTACTCACTCCGGCTACAATTTTCAATAAAGTAGATTTTCCGGCGCCATTTTTACCCATTAATGCAATTTTGTCATTTTCGTTAATTGCAAAATTAATTCCACTAAATAAGGTAGTTCCGCCAAACTGAACGGATATATCGTTTACTGTAATCATTGTAGTTTTTTTATATTATTTAAAACCAATAGTTTACAATGGTTTTTATTTTTATAAATTAAAATTTGCACAAAATTTGCATTTTATATCTCAAAAATCATCGAATAATCATTACCAGGATAGTCCTTCAAATACTCCTTCAAAAGATCATTAAGAATATACTTAATTACCTTTTGATAAAACGCTTCACCTATTCTATAATAATTCAATGTATTTTCAAGCTGCGAATTTATAAATTCTAATTCATTTCGCTTTGATTCTATTTGAATAAATTCTAAATCTTCTAAAAGAAATAGTTTTACTTGTTCTGGAGTAATTAATATCGTTGTGGAGTTTCTCCCATGAATATCTTTTATAGTTCCGGCAAGTAATTTAAACTCTAACTCCTCCCCGCTTTTAAAACCGAATGTGATTAAATCATTCTTATAAAACTTTCTGTTACGGTTTGAGTATGCAACTTGCATGTGGAATTTATTATTTACAACTCGAAAAGAAAAACCAAATGTATGGTTTGGTAGATATTGAAGCGGTATGTAGTCTAAGGCCGATTCAAAAATATTTTTATGATATAACCTATACGAATTTAGCGCATCATAATCTTGTCGAACAAGTTCGATTTGATTTAAAATTTGTATTTCTTTTTCGGTTAGGATCATACTTTAAAGATAAAAAAAACCACTTTAAGTGGTTTTATAACAAATATTGTATATTTCTTCTAAATATTGTTTTGCCTTACTAGCTTGTGCAGAACTTATTTTATAAGTAGTGTATCTTGAATTCCTAGAGGTTATCATCTAACCATTGATATTTAGCCCCTATACTTACTCCTAAGCTATCATAAACTAACTTCAATCTTGCTGAGTGTCTCCCATTCAATTTATAAGCAGATTTTACGTCAGAAATATTTATACATTCTAGACCATTAATCTTTTTGGGTAAAATAAAATCCTCAACAAAATGAATAGATGAATAAAAGGCCGTTGTTACAACCCAATCTAAATATTGTTTTTCATCAAGAAGTTTAAACGAAAGATTCATATTTCTTTCACCAAATTCTTTCTTAGAGGCCATAATTAAAAGCTTTCAATGTAACCAAAGCCATCAGAAATTAATAAATCCTCATCAATATTATCAGATGTAATTAAACTTAAATCTAAAGAATTTTGAAACATAGTATTAAAAGCGCACTTCATTTCATGAATTTTTGCATACGCAAATTCAACAAAAGTATCATCTAACAATTGCTCTTCCGGTAAGGATATTATTACTTTTGGTTTGTTTAAAGAAGTGTTAATATAAAGCTTATCTACCTTATAGCCATTTTCTTGAAAATACGTAGAAATAGCTTTACTGGTTACATATATTTGGGCTAGATGATCAAATATTCTGTCAGTTATTTTTCTAACAAAACATCAGAAAGTTTTTCCTTACCTTGTTTTTCACCTTTTGAAAACCCCTCAGTATATGCCTCAGCAACTACGTTAACATGATAGTAAAGGTCATTTTTTTTCTTAGGCTCAGCTTGTGCCGCATTATTTTTTAAATAGTTATAAAAACTATCCACTCCCACTTTAATTGTTGGTTCCATAGAGTTTAAAAAAATTAATTATCAGCCGCATTTATATATAATACAAATATAACATTAATTTACTATTTCTTACCACAATTTAATAATAATTTCTCCCTAAACAACCTAATTTCAATTAAATGAGTTATTGACCTACTTGCTTACAAAATAAAAATTAGTCTAAACAAACCTACTTGTTTTACTCAATGAGTAGTTTACTTGGTTTAGATGTAATTTTCTCACCTTTAATATCACAGATAGAAATCTGAACCTTTTTTACTTTATCCAATGGCTCCCAATTTAATCTTTCCCCTTTTGTAATTCTTTTCGATTTCATAAATGCCCTTTTAAAAACACTTATATAAATTTACAACATTATTGTATATAATAATTTACAAAAATTGTACTTTTAAATTTCCTAATCAACAATAATAAGAAAGATGAGTAATGATCAAGAATTAAGAACCATTGTAATTACAACCAATAATGTGTTAATGGGCAAATTTATTAGTTCTGTTTATCATGATGAGGATGGGGACTTTCAAGCCTTCAGTGAAGACGATGGAGATGCAGATGAAGAAACAGCAGCAGTTATATCCATTTCAGAGTTGTTTGATTTAGATGATTCATTAATAAAAGTTCTACTTGATTTACCCAAGGGATTTGAGGCACATCGAGAATCCAAATCTAGCAAATGGAAATTTGTCAAGAGTGAATAAAAAAGCAACCCAAAAGGATTGCTCTAAATTATAAATAAACTTATCGTTAAACTATCGGGTAAGACGAAGGCTTAGTTATTACCAGCTGGTTTTATTTTCCATGAAACTTCAGTGTCATTTCTCTTAACTTATTTTCTATAGTTATCATAAAATTATAAACTTCCATATTTTTAATTCTGTCAATCATTGGAGAATCTGGTCAAATTGACCACCTGATTCTGGTGAAAGTGATCACCTAATTCTGGTTTAACTTGACCATGTTA
>NZ_CANRNX010000030.1 GCF_947632075.1 uncultured Flavobacterium sp. | reverse complement strand
GAACCCCCGGACCTGTTACAGTCAACAGTTTTCAAGACTGCCGCAATCGACCACTCTGCCATTTCTCCTTGGTCTTGCAATAATGTATTTTGTTTCATTATTACGAGTGCAAATATACTAGATTTTTCAATACTTGCAAGACTTTTTTTTGTAAAAAAAATACTTTTTTTATAACTATTTAGTAATTAAGATAGTCTGAAATTTCTAAACCGTATCCAATCATACCAACACGTTTAGTTTCGCCTGAATTTGACATTAATTTAATCTTTGAAATATTTAAATCATGTAAAATTTGAGCTCCAATTCCAAAATCTTTCGAATCCATAACCACCTTTGGAGCTTTAATTACTTCGTTTTCTTTTTGACTGACTTTTAATTCTGCTAATCTATTTAATAAATTTAAGTTTGAGTTATCTTGATTAATAAAAACAATTGCACCTCTTCCCTCTTTATCAATAGCTTTGAACATTTTATCTAACTTCTCTTCATTATTATTTGTCAAAGTTTCTAAAATGTCATTATTTATTTGAGTTGAATTAATTCGGGTTAAAACTTCGTCACCATTATTCCAAACTCCTTTAGTTAAAGCAATATGAATTTGTTTATTCGTAACTTGTAAATATGCTCTTAATCTATATTGACCGTATTTAGTATTAATTTCAAAATCTTCTTTTTTCTGAATTAAACTATCATGCTTCATTCGGTAAGCTACTAAATCTTCGATTGAAACCAATTTTAAATTGAATTGTTTAGCAACTTCTAATAATTGAGGTAAACGCGCCATAGTACCATCTTCATTCAAAATTTCACAGATTACACCAGCTGGTTTAAATCCGGCTAAACGAGCAAAATCAATAGCAGCTTCAGTATGACCTGTTCTTCTTAGAACACCACCTTCTTTAGCAATTAACGGAAAAATATGTCCTGGTCTACCTAAATCATTTGCTTTAGTCTCATCATCAACTAATGCTTCAATGGTTTTAGATCGATCTTGAGCAGAAATACCTGTTGTACATCCTTTTCCAATTAAATCAACAGAAACAGTAAAAGCAGTTTCGTGTAAAACTGTATTATTAGTTACCATTGGTGTCAGGCTTAATTCCTTTGCTCTTTTTTCTGTTACAGGAGCACAAATTAATCCTCTTCCATGAGTTGCCATGAAATTAATCATATCTGGTGTTACTTTATCTGCAGCAGCCAAGAAATCCCCTTCATTCTCACGATCTTCATCATCAACCACGATGATTACTTTACCTTGACGGATATCTTCAATTGCTTCTTCAATTGTGTTTAGTTGTATGTTAGACATTTTGTTGTTGTTTTTTGTTGAATATTTTTTTAAAAAATTCTTTTACAGAATATAAGATATTATCGAAACTATTAATTCCTCTATCCTTTGTAGCTTTGTAAGTAAAAACAATTGCCAAAGGAAGCAATACTAAGGTTGAAAGCCATGTTCCTAAAAACGGCTCAATTCCATTTTCTTGAGCTAATTTTCTACCGAATGTATTGATAAAGTGATAAGTAATAAAAATTAAAACAGCGAATACCATTGGTAGCCCTAATCCTCCTTTTCGAATAATAGCCCCTAAAGGCGCGCCAATAAAGAACATTAATAAACAAGAAAATGCTACTACAAATTTCTCATATAAGGAAATGTAATGTCTATTAATACTTTTTTCTTTATCAAATATCGACAACTCGTTATTTTGAGTTGAAAACATAATACTCTCTACGTTTGAAGAAGCTATTTTATAAATTTGAATTTTCTTATTTCTAGATAATTCATGTACCAGTTCTTCAATCTCAATAGGTTTTACTTTTGCTTCATCAACAATTTCTTTGTCGGTCTTTTTAATTTGATTTACAATTTGACTGTTTACTCTTAAAGCAAGATTATCAAAATTAGATTTCACTTCATTATTAAAACTGGTCTCTAAAGAATCAATAGTGTATTGCAATTGCTTAACACTCATCATAGATGCTGTGTTAGAAATTTCTTCTTTAGCTTCATCTGAATTGTAAAATTGAGATAAATCAATATTAATTGTGTATTTATCAAAACTTGCTTTAGCAAAAGGCAATTTGTTTGAAGAAACATTACTATTAGAAGAAGGTGACACATCTTCATAATAATTTCCGTTAAATAAATGAAGTTGCAAAATACTAGAACCATCATCCGTAGCCAATTCTCCATTTTCAGCTTTAATTACTGTTTTATTTTCAAATCCTGAATTTGATTTTATATGTAAAGTAACATTTTTTAGAAATTGACCACGATCTCCAGTTTTCTCATCAACTTTTATATTAATATTACCTAAATCATTGAACTGACCAGCTGTGATTGCCATTGCAGGTTTTGTATGAATAATATCACGTCTTAAATTAACAAATTTGAATTCAGATTTAGGTGCTACGTCATTCACAAACCAAAACGAAATTCCTGATAACAATACAATAAAAATTATCAAGGAACGCATTGCACGTTGTAAAGAAATCCCGGCAGACTTCATTGCAGCAAATTCATAATTTTCAGAAAAATCTCCGAAAGTCATTATAGAAGCTAATAAAACCGATAGTGGCAAAACCATCGGAATCATTTTAGGTGAATAGAAAAATAGAAATTTTACTATAATAAGAACGTCTAAGTCTTTACCAGCTAATTCAGCGATAAAGACCCAGACGCCTTGTAATACAAATATAAAATACAATATCGCAAATACAGATAAAAATGTTTTTATAAATGTGGTAAGAATATATCGATCAAGAATTTTCACTCCTTTATTAATCTATTTTATTTATGTAATATTTTGAATACTTAGATTCTGTAAAGGTAAAATGATTTTTTGACAAAGTTAAGTTAGTTTTGAATGATTTTACAGTTAATGTACTTTTTGAACCGTTTTTATAAACATCTATTTTATTATATATATGTTTAGTTTTTTCATCTATTCCTAATAAAATTTCTTTAATATCCGACTTACCTATTGGCTTCAGTTTAATGTATTGAATTTTTCTCCCATTAACATTTTGTGTAGTTTCCCAATGGAACGAATATCCGGTATTAAAAAAAGTCAACAACTTTGATGGAGTTAAAGATTCATTACCAGAACTTTTTGAACTTTGAATGGTTACTTCCTCATCTTCTGGATTTATAGTATAAATTTTAACTCCATCGAAAATTCGAGTAATTCCCATAAAATTCAACACGTATTTATCACCACTAAAAGTAACATTTCCTCTACTATTCTGTCCAGCAGCATTCAATTCAAAATCAATAGAAATATTATTATAAGATTTTACATTTTTTGTTACTTCATTTAAAAGATTTTTAGCTTTTTCTGCATTCTGTGCATGAATATTAAAAATTGATAAAGTGCAAAAAATTAATAAAGCAATCCATTTTTTCATTAGTAATTATTTTTTTCATTGTTCAAAAACTGATCCAGAGAAACTAAATCAGGAATATTTACAGAACGGGCTTTACTTCCTTCAAACGGACCAACAATTCCGGCCGCTTCCAATTGATCAATAATTCTCCCTGCTCTGTTGTAACCTAATTTTAACTTTCGTTGTAATAGTGATGCTGAACCTTGTTGTGCTGTAACAATAATTTCTGCAGCTTCTCTAAACATCGAATCTCTGTCGGCTATATCTATATCAAGAGCTGTGCCAGTTTCTTCACCAACATATTCAGGTAATAAGTACGCATCAGAATATCCTTTTTGTGAACCAATGAATTCAGTAATTTTTTCTACTTCTGGTGTGTCAACAAAACCACATTGTACACGAACCATATCATTACCTTGAGTAAAAAGTAAATCTCCACGTCCGATTAATTGATCTGCTCCAGGTCCGTCTAAAATAGTTCTTGAATCAATTTTAGAACTCACTCTAAACGCAATTCTCGCAGGGAAGTTCGCTTTAATTATACCTGTAATAACGTTTACAGAAGGACGTTGAGTTGCAATAATTAAGTGAATTCCAATCGCACGAGCTAATTGTGCTAAACGAGCAATTGGTGTCTCAACTTCTTTACCTGCAGTCATAATCAAATCTGCAAACTCATCAACAACTAAAACAATATAAGGTAAAAACTTATGTCCGTTTTCTGGATTTAATTTACGTTGTTTAAACTTCTCATTATATTCTTTTATATTTCGAACCATAGCATCTTTAAGCAAAGAATATCTATTATCCATTTCAATACACAACGAGTTCAGTGTATTGATTACTTTAGTATTATCGGTAATAATAGCTTCATCAGTATCAGGAAGTTTAGCTAAATAATGTCTTTCGATTTTATTAAATAAAGTTAACTCAACTTTTTTAGGATCTACTAATACAAACTTAACTTCTGCTGGATGTTTCTTATACAATAACGAAGTTAAAACCGCATTTAGTCCTACCGATTTTCCTTGTCCAGTTGCCCCCGCCATAAGTAAGTGCGGCATTTTAGCCAAATCAAAAACAAAAGTTTCGTTAGAAATAGTTTTTCCTAACGCAACTGGAAGTTCCATTTCTGCATTTTGGAATTTAGGAGATGCAATTAAACTTCGCATCGAAACAATAGTAGGAGTTGTATTTGGAACTTCAATACCAATTGTTCCTTTTCCTGGAATCGGAGCAATAATACGAATTCCTAACGCTGCTAATGAAAGTGCAATATCGTCTTCTAAACTTTTAATTTTTGAAATTCGAATACCTGCTTCTGGAACAATTTCATATAAAGTAACCGTTGGCCCGACTGTAGCTTTAATTTGAGCAATTCCGATTTTGTAATTATTTAAAGTTTCTACAATTCGGTTTTTATTTTCTTCAAGTTCAGCTTGATTTATTGTAATTCCTTTTGTTGTATGTTCAATCAACAATTCTGGTGTAGGAAATTGAAATTTTGACAATTCCAAAGTTGGATCAAATTCACCAAAATCTGCAACTAACTTATTTGCTAAATTTTCTTCTAAGGTTAATTCTTCAACTCCTTGTTCAATAATAAATTCTTCTGTTGATTCTAACGGAATTTCAATTTGTTTTGGAGCTACTTCGGTTTTTAAATCAAATAAGTTTTCATTATCTAATGAAAGTGTGGTAGCTAAATCTGGTCCTTCGTTATTTTTTTGTGGAGTTGCTAATTGATGATTAGTGTTACTAAAAACAATCTCTGGTTTTGTAACAACTTCTTTTAAAATTTTATCTTCTTCAGCTACAGCAGTTTCTTTAACTGAATGTTTAATGGTTGAATTATCTGTCGTTGTTGCCTTCTTTTCAACCTCAACATCATTATTCTTAATCAACTCTTCAGCCTTATTTAGGTTTTCACTAATAGTATCTTTAGCGCCTTTTACAATATTTGTAAAACGATCTGGCGACATTTTGATTCTGAACAATAAATAAAATAAAATAAAGAAAATAACCAATAAACTTGTACCGATATTTCCGATATAACTTTGAATATAATCATTTATTTCAAAGCCTACTTTACCTCCTAAATACAGACTGTTTTTACTAAAATGTCCAAGTGTAACAGAAAGAATTATTATGGCAAATAAATCCCAAAAAAGAATTCTTCGGAGTTTTGCACCCGAAAACTTGAATACAAAAAATGCAGAAAAAGTAAATGCAATTTTTACGAAAATAAAAGATGCAATTCCAAAGCCATCGTATATAAACAAATCCGCAAGAAAAGCGCCTAATTTACCTAACCAATTATCTGTAGCAATTGTTCGATCACCTGTTAAATCAATTAAACTTTGATCGTAATTACCAGTTGTAAAATAAGATATAAAACTTAGTAACAAAGCAATAGCAGTGAATAAAAAAAAGGTAGCAATCAAAAATATAATTCGATTGCCATTTGTAGTCTTATTCTGCGTTATTTTAGTTTTTGCAGTATTTTGCTTATTATTCTTTTTTGTAGTACTTGCCATTAAAATAAATTAATTTTTGGTATATAGATAATTAACAAGATTATAAATGTACCAAGTGCTGCAAATGTTACAGCACCTGCAGCAATATCTTTAATTTCGCCAATTTTTTTATGAAAATCAGGATGAATAAAATCAGCAACTCTTTCAACCGCTGTATTTAAACCTTCAATGCTTAAAATTAAAAAAAAAGCTAAAGTTTGAAACATCCATTCTGTTGCTGAGATTTCAAAATAGAAACCAGCACAGCTTACCAAGAAAAGTGCAGCTAATTGTGTAATAATTGAATGTTCTGTTGTTGCAAGTTTTTTAAAACCTATGAATGCATATTTTACACTTGCAATACGTCCAGATATAAAAGATTGATTTTTATGTAACATTATTTAGTTGCTTGTAAGGCTGCTTCGTAATTTGGTTCTGTAGTAATTTCAGGAACTAATTCTGAATAAACTATCATTCCTTCTTCATTCAATACAACAATTGAACGAGCCAATAATCCTCTTAATGGACCATCTGTCATTTCAACTCCAACATTCTTTCCGAAATCAGATCTGAAATCTGAAGCCATAATTACATTTTCTAAACCTTCTGCCGCGCAAAAACGATTTTGAGCAAAAGGCAAATCTTTTGAAATGCAAATTACAACAGTATTTTCTAATGAACTTAAATCTTTATTGAAAGTACGAACAGATTGAGCACAAACTCCAGTATCAACACTTGGAAAAATATTTAAAACTACTTTTTTTCCTAAATAATCTGAAAAATTCAGAACAGATAAATCAGTTTTAACTAATTCGAAATTTTGTATTTCACTCTGATTTTCAGGTAAATTACCATTTGTATTTATTGCATTTCCTTTTAAAGTAACTGTTGCCATAATTTATTTTTTTAGTAAATTCAAAAATAAGGAAAATAAGGTAAGTAATAAAGTTTATTTTATTTTGTTTGCAAAAAAAACGCTTGTAAAAAAATTACAAGCGCTTTTAAAGATATTTGTTGTTTGTTGAATGTTCTATTTATCAATAGAGCCTAAAACACGTTGCATAAAAGTATTTAATGCTTCTTTTTTAGGCATTCCTTCTTTGACCATTTTGTCTACTTCAACGGCACCATACATATTAGAAATTAATTCGGCAATTACATCTAATTCTTCATCTTTTAAAGATGGAACTTCACATAAAGCTTCTAAAACTTCGATAGTTTCGTTTACGTAATCTTGGTCGTTTTCCTCAATAAATTGAGTTAAATGTTTGATGATAGGTAGTTTCATAATTGATTAAGCAATTTCGTTAACTAATTCAGCTAAAACTTCAGCCTTATTTGTTTGAGTTTCATTAACTAATTTTCCATCAACAAAAGTTGCGAAAGTTGGTAAGTTAGAAACATTTGCTAATTTTCTTGATTCTGGAAATTTCTCAGCATCAACAATTACAAAAGTAATATCTTCTTTTTCAGTTGACATTTTTTTGAATTTCGGTTTCATGATACGGCAGTTTCCACACCATGAAGCTGAAAATTGAACAGCAACTTTATTATTTCCGTTTACAATTTCTTGTAAATTATCTTGATCTAATTCTAATAACATAATTTGAGATTTTAAAGAAAATCCAAATTCAAGTTAATGAATTTCAAGAATTTGGATTTTGAAAATTAAACTATAAGTTTATTTTAGTGTTTTGCTAAATATTCAGCAGTAGAGTTTCTGTCAGCGCTCATTGCTTCTTTTCCTTCTTCCCAGTTAGCTGGACAAACTTCTCCGTGAGTTTGAACGTGAGTATAAGCATCGATTAAACGGATAAATTCGTTTACGTTACGTCCTAATGGCATATCGTTAACTGCTTCGTGGAAAATTTTTCCAGTTTCATCAACTAAATAAGTAGCTCGGTAAGTAACATTCGATCCTTCGATAACAACCTGATCTAACTCTTCATTGTATTCAGAAGATTCGATATCTAAAATTCCTAAAGCAGTAGATAAATTACGAGTAGTATCAGCTAAAATTGGGTAAGTAACACCTTCAATTCCACCGTTATCTTTTGCTGTATTTAACCATGCAAAGTGAACCTCGTTTGTATCACAAGATGCTCCGATTACGATAGTATTTCTTTTTTCGAATTCACCTAAAGCCTCTTGGAACGCGTGTAATTCAGTTGGACAAACAAAAGTAAAATCTTTTGGATACCAGAATAATAATACTTTTTTGTTGTTTTTTGTAGCTTCTTCTAAAACGTTAATTCTTAAATTATCTCCCATTTCAGAAATTGCATCTACAGTAATGTTAGGGAATTTTTTTCCAACTAATGACATATCGTTTTTATTTAAAGGTTAATATTTGATTATTTACTTCAACAAATTTATTGCTTATCTTTTAATTTTAGAAGTCTTATTGATTATTATTTCTTATCAATAAATAGATTTTATTTATACATGAACACTTTATGGTATTTGACACAAGTTTTTATTTTTATTCCTAAATTAGCAAATCAAAGATGTTAATTAAAGATTAATTTTTAACATCAGTAAATATCGAAGATGAATTTATTTAGAAAAAAATCTGTAACTGATATTTTAAACCAGTTAGACAGCGACCAGAAAAACAACAATTCCTTAGGAAAATATCTCTCTCAAAAAGATTTAATTTTCTTTGGCATAGCTGCAATTGTAGGTGCTGGAATTTTTAGCACCATCGGAAAAGCAAGTGCAGATGGCGGACCTGCTGTTATATTTCTTTTTGTTTTCACAGCTTTAGCTTGTGCTTTTGCTGCTTTCGCTTACGCAGAATTTGCTTCTATGGTACCAGTTTCTGGAAGTGCCTATACTTATAGTTATGTTGCCTTTGGAGAACTTATAGCATGGATTATAGGTTGGGCATTAATCATGGAATATGCTATTGGCAACATTACATTAGCGATTTCATGGAGTGATTATTTTACAGGTTTACTCGAAAATTTAGGAATTCATTTACCACAATGGATTCAAATGGATTATTTAACAGCAAGTAATGGATTTTCTGATGCTGAAGCTCTAGTGCAAAACGGTAAAGCTTTTGAAAATTTACCTTTATATCTTCAACATGCGCATAAAGCTTGGCTAACAGCACCACAAATAGGATCTTTTCATTTTGTAGCAGACATTCCAGCTTTGACAATTATTATTTTAATTACGTGGTTGGTATATCGCGGAATGAAAGAATCACGTAACGCGAGTAATATTATGGTAATCGTAAAATTAGCTGTAATTGCTTTAGTTTTGATTGTTGGAATTTTCTATGTTGATACTTCGAACTGGAATCCGTTCGCACCGAATGGTGTAACCGGAGTTTTAAAAGGTGTTTCAGCTGTTTTCTTTGCATATATTGGATTCGATGCGATTTCTACCACAGCAGAAGAATGTAAAAATCCACAACACGATTTACCACGAGGAATGCTTTGGTCAATTGTTATTTGCACTATTATTTATATTTTAATTGCTTTGGTATTAACCGGAATGGTAAATTATAAAGAGCTTAATGTTGGTGACCCTCTTGCTTTTGTTTTCGATAAATTAAATTTAAAATGGCTATCTGGAATCATAGCAGTAAGCGCAGTTATAGCAATGGCAAGTGTACTTTTAGTTTTTCAGATGGGACAACCACGTATTTGGATGAGCATGAGTAGAGACGGATTGCTTCCTAAAAAATTTGCAACTGTACATCCTAAATATAAAACTCCATCGTTTGCAACAATAGTAACAGGTTTCGTAGTTGCAATACCTGCTTTATTTATGAATCTTACAATGGTAACCGATTTATGTTCTATCGGTACTTTGTTTGCTTTTTCATTAGTTTGTGCAGGTGTTTTAATCCTTCAGGATAAAGATGTTCCAAGAGGTAGTTTTAGAACTCCATATGCAAATGCAAAATATTTTTTACCCTTAATTACTTTAGGAATATTAATTTACGCTTTCACAATTAAAAAAACAGATACTGTAAATTTTATAACTAATGCACCTGAGATTCTTCAACCTCATGAATTGGTAACGTCAATAAATTCAGCTGAAGCAAAAGAACTTTTACTTTATTTAGAAGAAAATGATTTAATTCAAACTACAGAAAAATCTGACGACTTAGAACACAATTTAACGTATTTAAAAGAACATTCAAATTCAGACTACAATAATATTATTGAACAATCTCCATTAAGTGATACTGTTAAATACGAAACCGGTTTTGATTTATTTAAGCATAAAATTCCACTTTGGATTTTTGCTTTTTCAATGATCCTCTTCAATGTTTGGGC
Organism: uncultured Flavobacterium sp.; assembly: GCF_947632075.1. Classification (GTDB taxonomy): domain Bacteria; phylum Bacteroidota; class Bacteroidia; order Flavobacteriales; family Flavobacteriaceae; genus Flavobacterium. The sequence goes on along the minus strand of NZ_CANRNX010000030.1, from coordinate 15,233 downwards.
AATTCGTAAAAACTTATCATTAATTCCAATGTTAGGATTAGTTTGTTGCTTTTATATGATGGCAGAATTAACCGTTTGGAATTGGTTATATTTTGGAGTTTGGTTGGTTATTGGTTTAGTTATCTATTTTAGCTATTCGAGATTTCATAGTAAATTGAATCATAATAAGTAAAATACAAGGCGAGATTCGAAAATTGAATCTCGTTTTTTATTATATTTAGATAAAAAAGGTATGGAAAAAATATTTTTATTTTTTTTATTTTTTTGCTTTTCAGTAAATGCACAAAACAAACCTGATGTAAACACTGAATACAATAAAAAATATAAAAAAAATATAACTACAAAAAAAGGAATTTTAACTCAAGATGAATTTATAATTTTAAAATATTCATTATCAAAAGAATTACAAATTAATTTAGAAGAAAACGATGCCATTGTCATTCATTATTTTCAGTATGGAAAGAACTGTATTCTTGCAGATTACAATAATGAAGATGTTTTAAATATTTTAAATAATATGTATCAAATATCAAGTTCAACAGAAAAACGTTTTAATCTCAAAAACTATTATGTGTATAATTCGAATAGCTTTTTTGATTCAATTTTATCTCAAGAACGAACATTTATTTTAGATTCAGGTTTTTTTAAAGATTCTATTTTTACTGAAGAAAAAAATTGCAATGCTTTTTATCTATTAAAAAACAATAGAGAATATATGCTTTATTATGGAAGCGATTATAATGATGAAATTGAAAATTTTCTAACTAAATAAAAAAAGAGATTCAAATTTGAATCTCTTTTTTTTAATTTACACGTTCGATTTTAGCTCCTAAAGCTTTTAATCTAAGATCTATATCTTCGTATCCACGATCAATTTGATCAATATTTTGAATAATACTTGTTCCTGTAGCAGATAAAGCAGCGATTAATAATGAAATTCCTGCACGAATATCAGGTGAAGTCATTTTAGTAGCTTTTAATTGCGATTTAAAATCATGTCCGATAATTACAGCTCTGTGCGGATCGCAAAGGATAATTTTAGCTCCCATGTCAATTAATTTATCAACGAAGAACAATCGACTTTCAAACATTTTCTGATGAATTAAAACTTCACCTCTTGCTTGAGTGGCTACAACTAAAATTATACTTAATAAATCTGGAGTTAATCCTGGCCAAGGTGCATCAGCCATTGTTAGAATTGAACCATCAATGTAATTTTGAATTTCATATCCATTCGTGTGAGCTGGAATATAAATATCATCATTACGCTTTTCAATTGTAATTCCTAATTTACCAAAAGCTGTTGGAATAATTCCTAAAGAATCCCAAGAAACATTTTTTATTGTAATTTCACTTCTTGTCATAGCAGCCAAACCAATCCAAGAACCAATTTCAATCATATCTGGTAAAATTCTATGATTACAACCTTTCAATTCTTTAACTCCTTCGATTACCAATAAATTAGATCCAATTCCAGAAATATTAGCCCCCATTGAAACTAACATTTTAGATAATTGTTGAATATACGGTTCACAAGCTGCGTTATAAATTGTTGTAGTTCCTTCAGCTAAAACTGCTGCCATTAAAATATTTGCAGTTCCAGTTACAGAAGCTTCATCTAACAACATATAGGCTCCTTTTAAACCATTTGGCGCCTCTACTCCATAAAAATATTCTTCTCTATTATATCTGAAAGTAGCACCTAAATTTATAAAACCTTCAAAGTGAGTATCTAATCTTCTCCTTCCAATTTTATCCCCTCCTGGTTTTGGAATAAATCCTTGTCCGAAACGAGCTAACAACGGTCCTACAATCATAATAGACCCACGTAAAGCTTTACCTTCTTCACGGAATAATTCTGATTTTAAATATTCTAAATCAATTTTAGCAGCCTGAAAAGTATATGTGTTTCGGTCTAATTTTTCAATTTTAACACCTAAATTTCCTAATAAAGTAATTAATTTATTAACATCTATAATATCTGGAATATTAGATATTGTAACTTTCTCTGGTGTTAATAAAACAGCACATAAAACTTGTAACGCTTCATTTTTTGCTCCCTGTGGTTGCACTTCTCCTTGCAAAGGTATTCCACCTTCTATCTTGAATGTTCCCATTTAAAGTTTATGCTTTTCTTGAATTTTGATTATTATTTTGATTTCCGCTTGGTTTAACAAAACGCTTTTTATTTATATTGTTATTATTGTTGCTGTTAGAATGAGAATTAGTATTTCTATTTGCAGTATTACTTCCAAAATTACTTTTGTTTGTTTGTTTTTTATTCACACGAATTAAATCTGATGAATTAGATAAATTCTCGGTTGAATTAGCTAAATCAATTACTCCGTTTGATAATTCATACAAATGTTCAAAAATAACTCCATCTGCTACCGTTTCTTTATTCCAACTTAAATAGCTTTTTTTCATGTGATTTGCAATCACAATTATTAAAGCATCACGCATTTCACCTGGTTCCCAACTTAGCGCCTTATCTATCATATAAGTTATATTATTTCCGTAGAAACGATATTTTGGGAAATTTTGCGGATAGGAAAGATTTGCTGGTTTTATAAAAACAGAATCAGCATTTGGAATTGGAAACGGAGAATCAACATCTAATTTAAAATTAGACATTCTGAATAACTGATCCCATAATTTATGTTTAAAATCAGGTACATCTCGCAAATGCGGATTCATACTTCCCATAATATCAATGACATAATTTGCAGCCTTATTACGTATCTCACGATCTTCAATTAAAATTACTTGATCAATCAATTTATGTAAATGCCTTCCGTATTCGGGTAAAACCAAATTTGTACGTGTTGCATTATATTCTAATTCCTTAATTGCTTCGGTAGGATTAAACTCCATATAATATTTTTATAAAGAAACAATTCCTTCGATTGAAGAAACAGCCTGATATTTTTCAATAATCGCATCAGCATTCGGCATAACTACATTAACAGAAATACTGGTATATTTTCCTGTTTTAGATTGATTTGTGGTTATTACAGCTCCTAAACCATCAAAAACTTCATCAATATACTTTACATTTTCTTCTAAAGCAGGTACAATAAATTTATATAAATATTCTGAAGGCCAACTTTCTGTAGTATTTTCTAATTCTTGCTTTAAACGTCCGTAAAATTCTTCTGTTTCTTGATTCATAACATTAAATTATTTATTAATACAAATATACATTAGAAATTGATAATAATTTATAAAACTAAAGTTAAAACATTTTTCCTAAACAATATAATTGTTTTAACTTTGCACTTTTATTTTTTAAAGTGAGCAAACAAATTATATTACTTATCGGCGGACCTGGTTCAGGAAAAACAACCATTATTGATGGTTTATCTGAACGTGGCTATATTTGTTATCCAGAAATTTCTAGAGAAGTTACTTTGGAAGCTAAAAGAAAAGGTATCGATCAATTATTTTTAACTGAACCTCTTTTGTTTAGTCAAATGCTTCTTGATGGAAGAATTAAACAATACAAAAATGCTTTAAACGAAACTGCAGATTTAGTTTTTATAGATCGTGGAATTCCTGATGTTTTAGCATATATGCATTTTATTGGAGATAAGTATCCAAAAGAATTTCATGAAGCTTGTAAAGCACACATTTACACAAAAATTTTCATTTTACCTCCATGGGAAGAAATTTTTGAAAGCGATAATGAACGTTATGAAAATTACGAACAAGCTAAACAAATTCATGAACATTTAATTGAAACCTACCAAAGTTACGGATATTCTTTAAATGAAGTTCCAAAAGCAGATTTAAATACCAGAATTGAATACATATTAAGTAAGTTGTAATTCAATCTAATTTTTACTAATTTTAGTAAACTTTAAAAGAAATATCTTGTTTGAAGCACAACATTTATTACGTAAATATTGGAATCATGATTCTTTCAGAAATCCACAAGAAGCAATTATCCAATCTGTATTAGATAAGAAAGATACTTTTGCTCTTTTACCAACTGGAGGTGGTAAAAGTATATGTTTTCAAATTCCTGCTTTATTGTCTGAAGGAGTTTGTTTAGTTATTTCACCATTAATAGCTTTAATAGAAGATCAGGTAAACAATCTTAAACAACGTGGAATTAAAGCAACTTCACTGGCAGGAAGTTTATCTACAGAACAAATTTCAAACGTAATAGATAATTGTCAATTCGGAAATTATAAATTTTTATATCTTTCTCCTGAAAGATTAAAACAAGATTGGATACTTGAACGTATCACCAACCTTCCCATCAATTTAATTGCAATTGATGAAGCACATTGTGTTTCGCAATGGGGTCATGATTTTAGGCCATCATATTTAGAAATAGGTAAGCTTAAAGATTTCTTTCCAGAAATTCCTTTTATTGCTTTAACTGCATCTGCTAATGAAAGAGTTAAAATTGATATTATCAATAGCTTAAAATTAGATAATCCAAACGTTTTCAAAAAAAGTTTCAAAAGAAAAGAAATTGCTTATGGCGTTTACATTTCTGATAATTCTGAATTCCTTCTTCATAAAATACTAACTAAACAACCAGAAACTGCTGTTGTTTATGTACGAAATCGTCGAATGACCGTTGAAATTTCAAATATTTTACAAAATTTAGGAATCAAAGCAGATTTTTTTCACGGTGGATTAAATTCAAAAGAAAAAAAGCAAAAATTAGAAAAATGGCTTAACGAAGATATTCAAGTTATGGTTTCTACCAATGCTTTCGGTATGGGAATTGACAAAGGAAACGTAAAGAATGTAATTCATCTTCAACTTCCTGAAAACATAGAAAGTTACTATCAAGAAGCCGGAAGAGCCGGAAGAAATGGAGAAAAATCTTTTGCAACCATATTAATTAGTCAATCTAATTTAGAAAAATACAAAACTCAATTTCACGATAGCATCATAAACAAAGAGTTCTTACTTTTGGTTTATAAGAAGTTTGTGAACTACAACCAAATTGCATATGGTGAAGGTTTTGAGAAAATAATCGATTTCAATTTAAAAACATTTTGCGAAAAATTTAATTTACCGGTTAACAAAACCTATCAAGCTTTTCAGTTTTTAGATCGACAAGGAATTTTTACATTGTCTCAGAATTTTTCATATAAAACATACATACAATTTATTGTTTCAAACGATGAGATTTTGGACTACATGAACTCAAATCCATTTGAAGAAAAACTTTTCATTCATATCATTCACAATTATCGAGGAACTAACGAAATTGAAACCAATATTGATTTAAGACAAATTGCACGAAAAATCAATCTTCCTGAAAACAAGATAATCGAAATTATTAATTCTTGGCAGAACAAAGGTTTATGCACTTTTTCAAACTTAGATAATGATACAACCATTGTTTTGAATGAAATTCGAGAAGATGAAATTACCATAAACAGAGCTGTTAAATATTTACAACAACAAAATAAAATTAAGTTAGAACAATTTGAGGTCATGCTTAATTATGTTGAAAATAAAGATGTTTGTAAAAGTCGGTTAATCTTAGAATATTTTGACGAAACTACTTCAGAAGATTGTAAAACATGTTCAGTTTGTACAGCTAAACGAAAAGAAAAACAAGTAGCTTTTTCAAAAGAAAACTTCAAAACAAAAATCATTGAGATTTTAACTGAGAGCGAAGTTGATTCACATCAAATACAAAATCAAATAAATTTACCTTCTCACCTATTAATCGAAATTTTAAACGAATTAATAGACGAAGAAAAAATTACTTACAACAATATAAAATACAAATTAAAATAAATGGAAAAATTACGAATCGTTTTTATGGGCACTCCCGATTTTGCCGTTGGGATCTTAGATGCTATATACAAAAATAATTACGAAATAGTTGGAGTTATCACCGCACCAGACAAACCAGCCGGACGTGGACAAAAACTTTCAGTATCTGCCGTAAAAGAATACGCCGTCGCAAACAATTTACCTTTATTACAACCTACAAACTTAAAATCTGAAGCTTTTTTAGAAGAATTAAAGGCTTTAAATGCAAACTTACAAGTTGTTGTAGCCTTTAGAATGTTACCTGCAGTAGTTTGGAAAATGCCAAGTTTAGGTACTTTTAATTTACACGCATCATTATTACCAGATTACAGAGGAGCGGCGCCAATTAACTGGGCAATTATAAACGGAGAAACTAAAACAGGAGTTTCAACATTCTTTATTGATGACAAGATTGATACGGGAGAGATAATCTTAAAGAAAGAAACTGATATTTTACCTAAAGAAACTGCAGGAGAACTTCATGATAGATTAATGCATTTAGGAGCAGAAACAGTTATTGAAACTTTACATCTTATTGAAAAAGGAAACGTTTCTACTGAAGTTCAACCAGAAAAAGAAGAAAAAACAGCTTACAAATTAAACAAAGACAACTGTAAAATTGATTGGAATCAGACTTCTGAACAGATTTTCAACCATATTCGTGGATTAAACCCTTATCCTGCAGCATGGACTTTCTTTAATGACGAAGAAAAACAATGGAACGTAAAATTGTATGATTCTGAAATTATATTAGAAAATCATGACTTAAAACCTGGAACAATTATTTCAGAAAAAAAACAAATAAAAATCGCCACAGCTAACGGTTTTATTGAGATTTTAAGTTTACAATTTCCAGGAAAAAAAAGAATGAATACGAAAGATTTTTTGAATGGAATCTCATTTTCTAAAAACGCATATTGTAACTAACAGCTTTTTTCTATAAATAAGTTTAAATATGTAAAAATAAATCATTTTTTTAAGTTAAAAACTTGCATAATAACTTTAAACTTTTAAATTTGTATTAGTTAATCATTAATCAAACCAAATAAAAAAAGTTATTATGAACAAAACCGACTTAATTGATGCAATTTCAAAAGATGCGAATATTACAAAAGTAGCTGCAAAAAGTGCTTTAGAATCATTCTTAAAAAACGTATCTGAAACTTTACAAAACGGAGATAAAGTTGCTTTAGTAGGATTTGGTTCTTGGTCTGTATCTAAAAGAGAAGCCCGAGAAGGAAGAAATCCACAAACAGGTAAAGCGATTTCTATTGCTGCAAAAAATGTAGTGAAATTTAAAGCAGGTGCTGATTTAGAAACTTCAGTTAACACTGCTCCTGCTAAAAAGAAAAAATAAAAATTGTTTAAACGTCATCCTTAAAGATGACGTTTTTTTTAATAAAAAAATTGTACCAAATAATGAAAGAAAATTCAATTCAAATTGGTAGTTTAATTATTAGTGATACCAATACTTTAACAGATCTAAATTTTAATCGATCAGTTATTTTATTAGCAGATGAAACAAAAAATGGCAACTTAGGCTTTATAATCAACAAAAAAATGAATATCAAGCTAAACGATATAATAGAAACAAAAAGCAATTTTAAAAATATATTATGGTGGTCCTGTAGAACCAGAAAATTTGTATTTTATACACAATGTTCCACAATTAATAAAAAATAGTATAGAAATTTCAAACGGTTTGTTTTGGGGTGGTGAATTTGAAACAATTTTGAAATTATTAGACGAAAATAAAATAACCAAAAATAACATTCGTTTTTTTCTAGGTTACACAGGATGGAACCAAGGACAACTTTTTAAAGAGCATATTGAAAATTCATGGTTAATAAAAGAAAATATTTACAAAGAAAAAATCTTAAAAAAAACTCCTTCCGAATTATGGAAAGAGTTAATGAAAACTTTTGGTAATAGTAAATTAATTTGGTGTAATGCTCCTGAAGATCCAGTTTTAAACTAATCGAATCTTAGCATTCAACTTTACGATTAGTTTATTCGCAACCGAATTAATAAATTCCTTTTTACGATATTTTGTTACGCTCTGAATACCAATTATAATATTCGTTATAAAAATTTCATCTGCTTTTTGTAGCTCAAAAGGTGAAATTGATGCTTCCTCGATTGTAAAATCACCATCTTTTGAAATAATATCTAATAATTGCTTTCTAAGAATTCCATTTAAACACCCATCTGAAACAGGTGGTGTTTTAATATGATTTCCGCTTACAACGAATACATTCCCATTTAAAGCTTCAACAACTTGCTTATTATCATTTAAAAGTAAGCAATTATCATAACCGTTTTCATTTGCAAAGATAGAACCAGTTACATTTATCAACTTATTTGTTGTTTTTAAACTAGATAATAATTGTGCAGGCACATAAAAATCCTTATATAATTCAATTTCATATTTAGATTTTGAAATAGAATAAATTGCGTCGTTTAAAGCTGAAACTTGAATAATAAATTTTGATGAAGTATTGTTTTTAGGAAGATATAATCCTTCTGAATCTCTAAAAAAAGTTAGTCTGACTTTAAATGACCCCGAAATAGTTTCTACTTCAGCAACAGTTTTTAGAATTTCTTCTTCCATAAATTCCATAGTAAAATTCATTGGAATTTCCATTCTTAAAACTCGCATCGAAGCCATTAATCTAAAATAATGATCTTCTAAAAATAAAACTTTATTATCTAAAACCTTTATAGTTTCAAAAACAGCATCTCCATATAAAAAACCTCTATTATTTTCGATGTTTTGATTTGATACTTGAACTATATTTCCATTAAAATTAATCATAAAAAAAATGCTCTGTTTGTTAACAGAGCAAATATACCATTAATTTTTATGCGGAGCCTAAAACCTTTTTTAAATCAGAAATTTGTCTGTTCCAAAGTTGCTCATGACCTTCAAGATCATCTGGATCAGCAAAATCTGTAATAATCAAAATAACATCTTTAGTTAACTCATCACTAACAATTTTCATTTCAAAAAAGTAATCTGTATCTACACCGTCTTCATCTAACCATTTAAATTTTACTTTTTCATCGGTTTTTTTTCCAGCAAGCTTAGCTTTTTCAACATAATCATCCCATTGAAAATCAAAAAACTCGCCACGAGAGTTAACATTATCTGCAAACCATTCAGATAACCCAGAAGGATCTGAAATATATTGATACAATAGTTGCGGAGATGAATTTATTGAAAACTCTAATTCTAACTTTATTTTCATAACATATTTTTTTGAAATATATAAAAAAAAAACAAAGAAAAAAATTAATTCGAAATTATTTCAATAAATAAAAAAACTAAATGTCTTTTAATTAAATATATTTTTTATTTTAATATTCATTTTCATCGTCTTCGTCTTCTTCATTAGAAAACCAATACGAATCTAACATGGTTTTGTCTACAAATGAATCTAAACGATCGTATTCGTCATTTGCCAAATAAAAACGTTGGGTTTTACCAATACTCTCAGACAAACGATACAATCTTGGCTCTAATCGAACGCGTAACAAATCATCTAACGTGTCGATAACAAACATTTTCAATTGATTCACATCAAAACCAGCTGAACCAAACATTAGATTTAAACGTTCTGGAGTTCCGATTAAAACATCAATTCCTACAGAAATGTTGTTTTTGTCTTCGTCTAAATTTGTTTTTTCGTGCACAGCGAAAAAGCGTAATGAAGTGTACTTTCCGTAAGTTTGAAACTTTTCTAACATACGTAAAGCTTCTGGCTTATCTTTCACAACAATTAAAGCTCTTGGTGATTGCATGAATTCTTTTTCTAAACGCTGAATCGTATTGATAACAATAATATCTTCACGTTCGTTGGCATCTTCACACAGAATTACAACATCGTTTCCACTTTTTATTGTTCCGAATGACTCTTTAATAATTTTTGTTGGTTCAGTTAAACCAGCTTCAATTAAACCTTGTTTTAAATCTTCGTTTATTTTTTTTAATTTCATTTTATTTAGATGCAAACATTTGAACATCGGCTTTAGAAATTTCTTTGCCGCCTAAAATTATTAATCTCTCTACAACATTTCGAAGCTCACGGATATTACCAGTCCAATCGTATTCTTGAAGTAATTCAATAGCTTCTTTTGAAAATACTTTTGGTGTAGTTCCGTTTTCTTCGGCAATTTTAATTGTAAAATGCTCTATTAACAACGGAATATCAGATCTTCGATCGTTTAAACCTGGAACTTTTATTAAAATTACAGCTAGGCGATGGTATAAATCTTCACGAAAACGTCCTTCTTCAATTTCTTTACGTAAATCTTTATTAGTTGCTGCAATCACGCGTACATCAACTTTAATATCTTTATCTGCACCTACGCGAGTTATTACATTTTCTTGTAATGCACGTAAAACTTTAGCTTGAGCTGGTAAACTCATATCACCAATTTCATCTAAGAAAATGGTTCCTTTATTGGCAGCTTCGAACTTTCCTGCGCGGTCTTTAACTGCTGAAGTAAAAGCTCCTTTCACATGGCCGAACAATTCACTTTCGATAAGTTCTGAAGGAATTGCAGCACAGTTAACTTCGATTAAAGGAAAACTTGCACGCGGACTTTTTTCATGTAAATTATGCGCTACTAATTCTTTTCCCGTTCCGTTTGGTCCAGTAATTAAAACACGAGCATCGGTCTGCGCTACTTTTTCAATCATGTCTTTGATTTGTTCAATAGCTTCACTCTGCCCTATCATTTGATAGGTTTTGCTTACCTTCTTTTTTAAACGTGTGTTTTCTACAACTAACGTTTTTTTATCTAAAGCATTACGAACAGTGTTCAATAACCTGTTTAAATCTGGCGGTTTAGAAATGTAATCAAAAGCACCTAAACGCATCGTATTAACAGCTGTTTCTAAATCACCGTGCCCCGAAATCATCACAAAAGGAATTTCTGGTTTTATTTTTTTAGCTTCCTGAAGTACTTCTTCTCCATCCATTTTTGGCATTTTGATGTCGCAAATAACTAAATCAAAATCTTCTGATTTAATTTTTTCTAAACCTTGTAAACCATCTTCAGCTTCAAAAACTATATAATCATCGCTTTCTTCTGAAAGAATTTTTGATAAAACTCTTCGAATCGCAGCTTCGTCTTCTATTATTAAAATTTTAGCCATAAATTATTAATATTTTAGCCATTTTAGTAGTTCTTTCCAAGTTGGCTTTTTGCCGTGCATTAAAATTCCTACTCGGTATATTTTAGCAGCAAACCAAACAATTCCTATAAATGTAATAAATAATAAAACAATAGAAATAATTATTTGTTCGATTGGAACTCCAAATGGAATTCGCATTAACATTACTATTGGGGAAGTTAATGGAATCATTGAAAAAATAGTAGCAACAGTTCCGTGAGGTTCATTCATTACGGTAAAAAATCCAATATAAACAGCTAACATTAGAGGCGCAATTACAGGAAATAAAAATTGTTGCGTGTCTGTTTCGTTATCCACAGCAGCTCCAATTGCTGCATATAATGAGCTATAAAGAAAATATCCGCCAATAAAATAAATCAAAAAGAAGAAAATTAAACTCCCAATTGGTAACATTGAAATTTCTTTTAGATATAATTGAATTGTTGAAAGCATATCTGGATTTAAATCTGAAGCCATGCTCATAGATGGAGCTGAAGTATTTAATCCGAAAACCGTATTTGCAATTAACATTAAAATTCCACCAACTAAAGCCCAAATTGAGAATTGAAGAATTCCTGCTAAAGTAGTACCAACGATTTTTCCCATCATTAAATAAATCGGTTTAACCGAAGAAATTATGATCTCGATAATTCGATTTGTTTTTTCTTCAATCACACTTCGCATTACCATATTTCCGTAAATGATAATGAACATCATAATTAAATAACCGAATAATGCACCAATTGCAATTTTAATTTCATTTAACCCCTTAACAGTTTCTTCTCCAGAAGCTTTAACTAAATTTACAGAAATATCTGCTTGAGCATCATCAATTTTTAAAGTATCTAAACCTTCGTTTGTTAAATTTATACGAGTTAATTTATTTGCCATTGTTTCTTCTAATTCAGAAATAAATTGCAAACTTGGACTTTCTTCTGAAATATATTGAATTCCAGTTTCATACTCCTTTAAATCATCAAATTTTGGAATAAAAACAATTCCTTCATAAGCTTTTAAAGAAACGCTGTCTTTAAGTATTTTTTCATCAATTAAAGATACATCGGTATATTTAAACAGATCATTTGATTTAAATTCTGAAAAAAATAGACCAAATTCATCATGAATTCCAACATGCTTTATATCTGAACGAAGCGAACTTAAATATCCAACCAAAACAGCAAACCCAACAAATAACAACGGACTCACAAACGTCATTACAATAAATGATTTATTACGAACTTTCGAAATAAATTCTCTTTTTATAATTAAAGATAAAACTCCCATTGTTATTGACTTACTGTTTGAATAAAGATATCGTTTATACTTGGTACATTTTCTGTAAAATGCGTAATTGTTCCGTGTTGAATTAACAATTTCATTAAATCGTTAGCTGTTTTATCACCTAAATTAACATTCAACTGAATTTCATTATTTAAACTTTTGAAAGATGTATTTTCAAACTTAAATTCAGTAGATAATGCATTTTTTAAAAAATCAGGCTGATTAGATTGAATTCCGATCTGGTAATTATTAGTTCTAAATTGTTTTTTAACATCTACTACTTTCCCATCAATTAGTTTATTTGATTTATGAATTAACGCAATTTCGTCACACATTTCTTCAACGCTTTCCATACGGTGTGTAGAAAAAATAATAGTGCTGCCTTTTTTCTTTAATTCGATAATTTCGTCTTTGATGATATTTGCATTTACAGGGTCGAAGCCTGAAAAAGGTTCATCAAAAATTAATAATTTTGGTTGGTGCAAAACGGTAACAACAAACTGAATTTTTTGAGCCATTCCTTTTGAAAGTTCTTGAATTTTTTTCCCCCACCAATCTGAAATATCTAATTTCTCAAACCAATATTTTAATTGACGCTCTGCTTCTGTTTTTGACAATCCCTTTAATTGAGCTAAATACAAAGCTTGCTCACCCACTTTCATACTTTTATATAAACCACGCTCTTCTGGCATATAACCAATATGTTTAATGTGTTGTGAACTTAGCTTTTCTCCATCTAATAAAATTTGACCTGAATCAGGAAATGTAATTTGGTTTATTATTCTAATCAAGGAAGTTTTTCCTGCACCATTTGGTCCCAATAATCCAAAAATACTGCCTTGAGGTATATTTAAAGAAACGTTATTCAACGCAACTTTTTCTCCGTATTTTTTTACAACATTTTGAACTTCAAGAATGTTTTTCATTATTACTTTATTTATGAAATAAGATTACAAAAGTAGTTTTTTTTGATCTTTAAGCCTAATATAGATAGGCCAAAAAAAACCCATCCTCATTTTTACAAATGAGGATGGGAAAAATTGCTATGAAAAAGAAAATCCACCGTTTTTAATGGTGTGCCCAAATATATATATTAATATTTGATTACGAAAACATTTCTTTTACTTTTTCAAAAAAAGATTTATCTGATTTTTGAGGGTTTGGAGTAAAATTTTCATCTTGCTGCATTTTCTCAAAAAACTCTTTTTGTTCTTTGTTTAATTTCTTAGGAGTCCATACATTAATATGTATTAAAAAGTCACCTGTTCCGTATCCTTGAATACTAGGTAATCCTTTTCCTTTTAATCGTAAAATTTTACCCGATTGAATTCCTTCTTCAATTTTAATACGTACTTTTCCTGTAACTGTTTCAATTTCTTTTGTACCACCTAAAGCAGCTTCAGAAAAACTTATATATAAATCATAGTGAATATTCTCACCTTCACGTTTTAAAAAGTCATGTTCAATTTCTTCAATTACAACAATTAAATCACCAGGTACAGAGTTAGCACCAGGAGCTTCGTTACCTTTATTAGAAACTTTTAATTGAATTCCATCAGTAACTCCTGCTGGAATTTTAATTGAAACAGTTTCTTCAGAAACAATTAAACCGTCATGATCCGCTCCGTTTGGTTTGTGATCTAAAATTTGTCCAGAACCACCACATGCATTACATGGAGCAGAAGTTTGCATTCTACCTAAAATTGTATTTTGAATTTTAGTTACTTGACCAGAACCGTTACAAGTTGAACATGTTTTATAAGTAACACCTTCAGCCTTTACTTTACGCTTAACTTTAACTTTCTTTTCAACACCGTTTGCAATATCTTCTAAAGTTAATTTAACTTTAATTCTAAGATTTGTTCCCTTAGCGCGTCTTGGCCCGCCACCGCCGCCAAAACCACCAAAACCACCGAAACCTCCACCAAAAATATCTCCAAATTGACTAAAGATATCCTCCATGTTGTTAAAGCCTCCATATCCACCGCCACCGCCAGGACCATCAAAAGCAGCATGACCATATTGATCGTATTTAGCTTTTTTATCTGCATCTCCTAAAACTTCATAAGCTTCGGCTGCTTCTTTAAATTTTTCTTCAGCTTCCTTATCTCCAGGATTTTTGTCAGGGTGAAATTCTATTGCCTTTTTACGGTATGCCTTTTTAATTGCAGAAGCATCCGCACTTTTATCTATTCCTAATATTTCGTAATAATCTCTTTTCATTCCTTTTTACTAAATAATTGATTATTGCCCTACAACAACTTTTGGAAAACGAATAATTTTTTCACCAAGTTTGTAGCCTTTTTCAATAACATCAACTACTTTTCCACTTAAATCGTCAGATGCAGGTATTTGAGTTACTGCTTCAGCTATATCTGCATTGAAAGCATCACCTTTTTCAATTTTAACTTCGACCAAACCTTTTGAAGCCAAAATGTCACTAAATTTATTTGAAATTAAAGTAAAACCTGTCAGATGTTCTTTATTTTCAGAAATTTCAACTTGAGCCAATGCTCTATCAAAATCATCTAATACTGGTAACAAAGAAGATAAAACACCTTCACTTGCAGTAGTTAACATTTCTAATTTTTCTCGAGAAGTTCTTCTTTTATAATTTTCAAACTCAGCAAATAATCTTAAAAAATTATCCTTTTCTTTAGCTAATTCAGCTTTTAACTGTTCTTCTACATTAGTATCTGATTCATTGCTATTTTCAGTTGCGTTATCAACATTATTTTGCTCGTTATCAATATTTCCTAAATGATCTTTATTCTCAGTACTCATCTTAATTTATTTTAAATTATCATTTATATTACAAAATACTTGCCATATACAAAAGACAGACATATTGTCATAATGATAATTATTCTTTTTATTTATAAATATAAAACAGGAATTATTTCAAAAAAAAAGTCCTTTACTTTTCAGTAAAGGACTTTTAAAAGAAAGGCAGCGACATACTCTCCCACATTAAAATGCAGTA
>NZ_CANRNX010000029.1 GCF_947632075.1 uncultured Flavobacterium sp. | reverse complement strand
TTTTTTAAATTTTCCTTCTGCTGATTCAGCATATATTAAAACTGACATACTCTTTTAATTTTGTAATGAATAAATAAATTGAAGTGATTAGATTACTTTAGCTTCGTTATGTAATAAGCTTACTAACTCATCTAAATTATCTGCGCTAACGATTTTACAAGCTGACTTTGGAGCTGGACTTTCGTATTTAACAACTTTAGTTAAAGCTTCAACTCCTGTTGGTTCAACAACATTTAAAGCTTTAGTACGAGCTGTCATGATTCCACGCATATTTGGGATACGTAAATCTTTCTCTTCAACAATTCCTTTTTGACCTCCAATAACTAAAGGTAAACCAGCAGATAAAATTTCTTTACCACCGTCTATCTCTCTTGTAACTTTAGCTGTATTTCCTTCAACTTCGATTCCAACACAAGAATTCACAAAATTATATCCTAAAATTGTAGCTAACATTCCTGGAACCATTCCTCCATTATAATCTAAAGATTCTTTACCAGCAATTACTAAATCGTATCCACCGTTTTTAACTACTTCAGCTAATTGTTTAGCAACGAAAAATCCGTCTGTAGGATTAGCGTTAACACGAATAGCTTCATCTGCACCAATAGCTAAAGCTTTACGAATGGTAGCTTCAGTATCTGCACCACCAACATTAACAACAGTTACGTGAGCACCTTGCTTTTCTTTAAACCAAATAGCACGAGTTAAACCAAACTCATCATTTGGGTTAATAACAAACTGAACACCATTAGTATCAAACTCTGTATCTCCGTTGGTGAAATTAATTTTCGAAGTAGTATCAGGCACGTGGCTGATGCAAACTAATATTTTCATTTATTGTAAGTTTTTTAGATTAATCTTTATAATAAAAACGAAGATAAAAAATTTATTTAAATAAATAGTATGCATGCATAATATTTTTTAGCGCAAAATACAAATTTTCGAAATAAATTCAATTTTTGTCCATTTTAAAAAGACCAAAATCAATTATAATGAAAATATTTAAAAAAAATTAACAATCTCATAAATGGGATTTTTCGTTATTATTAATTTACATTTCTATTAAATATAAAGAATATCATTTTTAATAAAACTAATTAGACTTAAAAAGAAATAATAGATATTTTTGAATAAAAACAAAGAACTTATGTCAAAAACTACATTTATTTTAGGAATTATCTCATTACTAAACTTCAATGCTTACAGTACTCAACAACCTAAACTAATTCAATACGAAAGCATACAAGATCAGATTGATTTAGCAACTTTAGAAAACAACTTGATAATAACATACCAGGATATGCAAGAAAACGCAAAACTTTCCAGCGTATTTTCAAACACTTTTTATCAAATCATAAAATCTAATCCAAATACCATAACTTATTCTTTTAAAAAATTACAAGAAGAAACAGGCATCTACATTTCGACTTCTTTAGATAAAAAAATAAGAATTTACAGTTGGGACAACAACACAGGTGGAAGCATGCGCTTTTTCGATCAAATTATTCAGTTTGAGAACAAAGGAGAAATAAATACTGAATTAAAAATCGCAGATGAAGATACCATGTCATTTGTCTCTAAGATTTACACCATAGAAAACAGCAAAAAAAATTCTATTTATTTAACTATTAACAATGCCATTTACTCTTCTAAATATGTTTCGCAAAGTATTTTCGCTTATGAAATAGATAACAAACATTTAAAACCGGTTGAAATTTTCAAAACAAAAAAACAGTCTCTTTCTTCTATTTCTTGTGAATTTGATTTCTTTAGTGTAGTTGATAGGCCAGAACGTCCTTTAGAACTAATTACTATAAAAAATAACATATTATACATTCCTTTAATAAATGAAGAAGGGATTGTAACTAACAAGAATTTATATTATAAATGGAATGGCTTAAATTTCATTTACGAAGGAATTAAGTAGACTTAATCATAATTTATATTTAAAAACAAGGCTATCAAATTATATTTTTATATTTTTGTGTTCCTATTAATTACGATAATACAAATATGAGAACTATACAATTTAGAGAAGCAGTTTGCGAAGCAATGAGCGAAGAAATGCGCCGTGACGAAACTATTTACTTAATGGGTGAAGAAGTTGCAGAATACAATGGTGCATACAAAGCTTCTAAAGGAATGTTAGATGAATTTGGACCAAAACGCGTTATTGATACACCAATCGCTGAATTAGGTTTTGCAGGAATTGCAGTTGGTTCTGCTATGAATGGCTTAAGACCAATTGTAGAGTTCATGACATTCAACTTTTCATTAGTGGGAATTGACCAAATTATAAACAACGCAGCAAAAATGCGTCAAATGTCTGGCGGACAATTCAATATGCCAATTGTTTTCCGTGGCCCTACAGCTTCTGCAGGACAATTAGCAGCAACACACTCACAAGCTTTTGAAAACTGGTTTGCAAACACTCCAGGTTTAAAAGTTGTAGTTCCTTCAAATCCATACGATGCAAAAGGATTATTAAAATCTGCGATTCGTGATAACGATCCTGTAATTTTCATGGAATCTGAACAAATGTATGGGGATAAAGCTGAAATTCCAGATGGAGAATATACTATCCCATTAGGAGTAGCAGATATCAAACGTACTGGAACAGATGTAACAATTGTTTCTTTCGGAAAAATTATTAAAGAAGCTTTAATTGCAGCTGAAGAATTAGCTAAAGAAGATATTTCTTGTGAAATCATTGATTTACGTACAGTTCGTCCAATGGATTACGATTGTATAATTAACTCTGTTAAAAAAACTAATCGTTTAGTTATTTTAGAAGAAGCTTGGCCATTTGCTTCAGTTGCTTCTGAAATCACTTATACAGTTCAGGAAAAAGCTTTTGATTTCTTAGATGCACCTATCCAAAGAATTACAACAGCAGATACTCCGGCCCCATTCTCACCTGAATTATTAAAAGAATGGTTACCAAATTCAAAAGACGTAATTAAAGCTGTTAAAAAAGTAGCTTACAAATAAAAAAAAACTAATATCTTTGATACTCCAACATAAAGTTGGAGTATTTTTTTTTTATGATACCATTAAAAAACATCTTTTTATACACACTTATTTCTTTCTGTTCTATTTCGCTTTTTGCTCAAACTAAAGTGAGCGGAATAGTTAAAGAAAATACTAAAGACCCTTTGGCTTATGCCAGTGTTTATTTCAAAAATTCTTCTGAAGGCGTAATTACAAATGAAAATGGAAAATTTTATTTAGAATCAACATCTAAACAAGACACCTTAGTAATTTCATTTATAGGTTATGCCAATAAATACATTCCATTAAAATCAAAAGAAACTTTTGATATCGAGATCATTCTAGACGAAGAAAACACTCTAGAAGAAATGAAAATTTTCGCAGGAAAAACTTCTAAAAAAAACAATCCTGCTATTGATATTCTACGCAAGATTTGGGAAAACAAAAGAAAAAACGGATTACATAAATTCGATCATTACCAATATTCTAAATACGAAAAAGTTGAATTTGATTTGAATTCAATTGACAGCGCATACATGAATAAGCGTGTTTTCAAAGGAATGGAATTCATTTTTAATCATGTTGACACCTCAAAAATTACAGGAAAAACATATTTACCAATTTTCATAAACGAGAAAGCCGCTGAAGTTTACGGTGACAATGTAAAGAATAGAAAAAAAGAATTATTAAAAGGAAACAAAAACTCAGGTTTTGAAAACAACCAACATATCATTTCCTTCATTAATGATTTATATGTTGATTATGATATTTACAACAATTACATCCGTTTTTACGACAAAGATTTTGTAAGTCCACTATCTAGGACTGGAATAAATGTTTATAATTACGTACTTAATGATAGTACATTTATTGACAACAAATGGTGTTACAATATTGTTTTCTACCCAAGAAGAAAAGGAGAACTAACTTTTAAAGGAGATTTTTGGGTAAATGATACTACTTGGGCTATCAAGAAAATTAATCTTGCGGTTAGCAAAGGCGTTAACATAAACTGGGTTAAAGATATTTATGTTGAACAAGAATTTGATGTATTAAACGATTCAGTTTTTTTATTAACCAAAGATCACATGATGACCGATTTTAGCATCAGTCAAAAAGAATCTTCTAAAGGTGTTTACGGAAAAAGAACAACCTATTACTCTAATCACAAATTCAATTTAAAAAAAACTGAAAACTTTTATGCAAGTGAAATTAATTCATTTAATGAAAGTTTAATGAACCGTGACGATACGTTTTGGCAAACCTATCGTTTTGAACCATTAACTCAAGAAGAATTAGGTATTTATCAAATGTTAGATACACTAAAAACAAACAGAACGTTCAACAATTACACAAAAATAGTTCAAGCATTAGCAAGTGAATATATTCAA
This sequence comes from uncultured Flavobacterium sp., assembly GCF_947632075.1. GTDB lineage: Bacteria > Bacteroidota > Bacteroidia > Flavobacteriales > Flavobacteriaceae > Flavobacterium. The sequence continues at coordinate 22,005 of NZ_CANRNX010000029.1, read as the reverse complement.
ATAGGCAATTTTGATTACGGCCCTATTTTTTCGACTTTAGGATTTAACGATGTAGAAGGAACTCGCGTTCGTATGGGAGGTAGAACATACTTTGGTCCAAATGACCTTTGGCGTTTTGAAGGTTTTATGGCTTATGGATTTAAAGATGACAAATTTAAATATGGTATTTCTGGAAAAGTAATGCTAAACAAGAATAACAGATTGATGTTATTTGCTGGAAACCGAAGAGATGTTGAACAAATCGCTGCAAGTTTATCACCAATTGTAGATGTATTAGGAAGAAGTTTTGCATCAAGTGCTTTATTTGCAAGTGGAGATAATTCAAAACTTTCTAACATAAATACAAGTACTGCTGGTTTGGAAATAGAACCTGCAAAAAATTTAAAATTTACAGCAGCTTTAAATTATAAAACCTTAAAAACAGCTTCACATACTTTTAATTTAGATTATTACTCAAATTTAACAACAGGAACAATAAATAGCCAATTAAAACAATCTGAAATTAATCTATCTATAGACTACACTCCAAAAAGAAAATACATTGGAACAGGTGTTGATAGAATAGACGTTAACTATGATTACCCAAGAGTTTTCTTTAACTATAGTTTAGGTGTTAAAGATATGTTGGGTAGTGATTTTGATTATAAAAAAGTTCAACTTTTTTACAAACATCCATTCTGGGTAGGTGGTTTCGGAAGATTAACACCAATTATTGAGGCAGGAAAAACTTTCGGAACAGTTCCATTAGGCTTAATGAGTGTGCTACCTGGTAACCAATCATACTTTAGAATTGAAAATGCTTTCAGTCAATTAAATTATTACGAATTTGTAACCGATGCATACGTTACTTTACACCTTGAGCATAATTTTGAAGGTCGGTTATTTTCAAGAGTACCTTACTTAAGAGATTTAAATCTAAGAGAAATAATTGGTTTCAGAGGTGCATATGGAACAGTGTCTGAAAACAACAAAGCCATCAATGCTTCAAACATAAACTATATAGCACCGACAGATAAAATCTATTATGAATACTATGTAGGTATCGGAAATATTTTTAAGTTAGTTCGTGTTGATTTCACTTGGAGAGGCAACTATCTAGAAAATCCAGGTGCTAAAAAATTTGGTGCTAAAATTGGAGTTCACGTACTATTTTAGCATGTTTTTAAAATATAAACTTGTAATAATTTGGAATTTAGCGTATTTTTGCACCCAATTTTTTTGACAATTAATATTACACATAAAAGCATTATGGCAAATTTTGAAAAATTCGATGCATTTATCGAAATTCCAACAGGAAGCAGAAACAAATACGAATTTGATTTTGAATTAAAAAAAATGCGTTTCGACCGTTTATTATTCTCTTCAATGATGTATCCTGCTGATTACGGATTTATTCCAGAAACTTTAGCATTAGATAACGATCCTTTAGATGTTTTAGTTTTAGTTACAGAACCAATGATTCCTGGATTATTAGTAGAAGTTAAACCAGTTGGAGTATTCTACATGGCTGATGATAAAGGTCAAGATGAAAAAATCATCTGTGTTCCTGTTTCAGATCCGATCATGAATAAATTAAACGATTTAAAAGATGTTAACGAGCACAAATTATTAGAAATCGAGCACTTCTTTAAAGTTTATAAAGATTTAGAAAACAAAAAAGTAGAAACTAACGGATTCGGAGATAGAGCAGCTGCAATTGCTTTAATCGAAGAATGTAGTACACGTTTTAAAGCTTTAGACGCTGCTAAACAAGCAGAATTTAGCATTTAATAAACAATAAAATATTTTAAAAGCTTTCGAAAATTCCGAAGGCTTTTTTTTGTGCTTTCTATTTTTTCTTAAAAAATGTAAAAGTAATAATAGCTATATTTGTAGAAATTATCAAGAAAAATGTCAAAACAAATCAATCCATATAAAAATTCTAACTTGGGTAAAAAAGAACAAGTAGCCCAAATGTTTAATACCATTTCTGGAAATTACGATAACCTAAACCGAATGATTTCGTTAGGAACAGATCAAGGTTGGAGAAAAAATGTACTTAAAATGGTTGCTGCTAAAAATCCAGATTCGATATTAGATATCGCAACCGGAACTGGTGACATGGCAATTTTCTTATCAAAAACCAACGCAAGTAAAATTGTTGGCTTAGATCTTTCGCAAGGAATGCTTGATGTTGGTAAAGAAAAAGTAAAAGCTTTAAAATTAGACAATAGAATTGAAATGGTTTTAGGTGATTCCGAAAACTTACCTTTTGAAGATAATACCTTTGATGCTATCACTGTAGGCTTTGGAATTAGAAATTTTGAAACCTTAGAAAAAGGTTTAGCAGAAATTTTAAGAGTTTTAAAACCAAACGGAATTTTTATTATATTAGAAACTTCAGTTCCAACTAAATTTCCTTTAAAACAAGGATACAATTTTTATACAAAAATAATGGTTCCATTTATGGGGAAAATGTTCTCTAAAGACCAACAAGCGTATGAATATTTATCAGAATCTGCTAAAAACTTTCCTTTCGGAGAAGAGTTAAACAATATTTTGAGAAAAGTTGGGTTTAAGAATGTAAAGCATCATCCGCAAACGATGGGAGTTGCAACAATTTACGAATCATCAAAATAAACTATGAAAAAACTAATTGTAATTACTTGTTTTTTAATTTCTGCAGCAAGTTTTGCTCAAAGTATGTTTGGGAAAAATCCGTATAAAAACCAACAAAGTTTTGATCAACAACGTGTTCATTGGGGATATTTCTTAGGTTTTAACTCTTATGATTATAAAATTAATTATACTGAAGGTTACGAAGCTAAAAATCATAGTCAAGAAATTCAAGTAAAAACAACTACAGGTTTTAACGTAGGAATGGTAGGTAATTTAAGATTATCAGAATATTTTGATTTACGTTTTGAACCTGGTTTATATTACGGTAAAAAAACATTATTTTTCCCTCAACTTGCAGCTTCAGGAAATTTATCTAATACAAGAACAATTAATTCAACTTATATAAATTTTCCTCTTTTATTAAAATTCTCTGCCTTACGTGCCGGAAACATTCGTCCGTATTTAGTAGGTGGTTTTTCACAATCGTTAAATCTTGCGAGTAATGAAACATCTAAAGATGATAATTTTGCGGGAAAATTCAGATTAAAAAAATGGTCAACAAACTATGAATTAGGAATTGGAATTGATTTTTATTTCGAACATTTTAAATTCACTCCATCCATAAGAGGTGTATTCGGAATTAATGATGAATTAATTAGAGACCGAAGCCCACAAAGTCCATGGACAGGCGGAATTGAATCAATGAAAACAAGAGCAGTATTAATTAACTTCACTTTTCATTAAAATACAAAAGCTATATCTTCCGATATAGCTTTTCTTTTATAATTTTCTTTTAAATTCACTTAAAGTTATTGCAGTTGCAGTAGCTACGTTTAAACTTTCGGTAGCTTGTAAATCACCAAAACGTGGAATTGAAATTCGTTGAGTTATTAAAGCTTCAATTTCTTCAGAAATTCCGTTCGCCTCATTTCCCATTACAATAACACCTTCATTAAATAATTCTTCTTTATAAATATTTTTACCGTCCATAAAAGTACCGTAAATAGGTAATTGAGTTTGTTGAAGGTAATTTTTCAAATTAACATAATGAATATTCACGCGCGTAATCGATCCCATTGTAGCTTGAACCACCTTTGGATTATAAACATCTACAGAACTTTCACTACAGATTAAATCAGTAATTCCAAACCAATCACAAAGTCTAATAATAGTTCCTAAATTTCCAGGATCTCGAACATCATCTAAAGCTACTTGCAATCCGTTTTTATTTGGACCGGAAGATTTAGGAATTTCAAAAACAGCCAAACAAGTATTCGGATTTGTTAGCGCAGATATTTTTTTTAAATCTTGTTCAGAAATTAGAGAAAATTTATCTGAAGAAACTCCGAAGTTGATTTCTTCAGTTGAATAAATATGAATCAATTTCAAATCAGAATCAACTAACTCTTGAATAACTTTAACTCCTTCTGCAATAAACTTCTGCTCAATTTCACGAAACTTTTTTTGTTTCAATTGACTAATATTCTTTATCTGATTTTTACTGATCATTTCTCACAAAATTTATTTGACAAATTTAGAAAGTATAATTTATAAATTGAGACCGTTTACAATAAAGTTTCTTCTGTTTAAGTTACCTAAAGATTAGTAAGTTTAAATAAACAAAAAATTGTATTTTTACCATCTATTAAAATCAATTTTGAAACAGTATCTTTCTAAAATAGCAATATTTACTTTTATAAGTTTTGTTTTGTTTTCTTGCTCGTTATCTAAAAGAGTTCCAGAAGACGAGCAGCTTTTGCTTAAGAATGAAATTTTATTAAATGGTAAAAAAGAATCTTCTGAGGCTATAACAAGTCAATTATACCAACAACCTAATTCAAGTTTATTTGGACTTAGATTACGTTTGCAATTATATAATATGGCAAAAGTTAACGCCGATTCTTCTTACAATGCATGGTTAGAAAGAAATCCGAAAACTGAAAATACTTTAAATGCAATTTTATCTGCAAAACAAACCGATCGTTTAGGAAAATCATTTGTAGTTTCAGGTATAAGTAATTCACTAAAAAACTTAGGAGAAGAACCTGTTATCTTAAAAGAAAGTCAGGCTGAGAAATCTACAATTCGTTTAAAAAACTACTATTTTAACCAAGGTTATTTTAACACAAAAGTTAGTTATAAGATAGATTCGGTTAAACCAAAACAAGTTAAAGTTGATTATAACATTGAAACAGGAAATCCGTATTTTGTAGATAGCTTATATGCGAACGTGCAATCTAAAGATTTAGAAATCTTATATAATCTTAACCAAAAACGTTCATTAATAAAAGTTGGTCAACAATATAATAGCGCTGTTTTAGACGAAGAAAGAGATCGAATTACTACTTTGTTTAGAAATAATGGAGCTTACGATTTTCAGAAAACTTACATCAATTATGAGATTGATACCATCGGGAAAATAAATAAAGCCGACATCAATTTAATCATCAATAACAAAAGCTTGAAGATTGGCGACTCTTTAGTTAACGAAGCTTTTAAAATATATAACATTAGTAAAGTAAATATTTTTGCACTAAATCAAACTGCTAGCAATAAAAGAATCTTAAATGACTCAATTACTTTTAAAGATATAAATATTTTCAGCCAAGGTGAACTAAACTATCGGCCTGAAGTTTTAACTAACACCGTATTTTTAGAACCGAATACCAAATATAGTGATAGTCGAAGATCATTAACATCAAGATCGTTAAGTAACTTACGCGTTTTTAATTACCCTTCTATAGAATTCGTTAAAGACCCGGCTGATAGTACGGGTCAATCTTTGATTACTAACATTACTTTGGTTCCAAAACAACGTGCAGTTTTCAGACCTTCTATCGATGTCACTCATTCTAACATTCAAGATTTTGGAATTTTAGGTAGCTTAGGATATGATTTTAACAACGTTTTCAAAGGTGCAGAAATTTTAACTATTGGTGTTCGCGGAAGTATAGGTTCTTCTGCAAGTAAATACCGAAGTGATCAAAACACTTTTTTTGACATCTTAGAATATGGAGCCGATGTAAAATTATCGTTCCCAAGATTTGTTTTTTTTACAGATACCGATAAAATTTTACCTCGAAGAATGTTTCCTGTAACTAATTTAAGCCTTGGTTTTTCAAGTCAACAGAATATTGGCTTAGATAAAAGAAACCTAACAGCAGTTTATAATTACAATTGGAGTCCGCAAAGAAGAACAAATTTCAATCTAGACCTATTAAATCTTCAATATGTACGAAATTTAAATCCAAATAATTATTTTAACGTTTATCGTTCTTCATATAATTCGTTAAATAGAATTGCTCAATTAACAAATACAAATCCCGAATTTTTAAATTCAGAAGGTGATTTAACTATTTCTAACGGTGGTGCCGATGGCTTTATAAATCAAGTTTTAACAGGAAATTCAGATCTTGATAGAAATTCACCAGATTATAAAACGGTAAAAAGTATTGATGAAAGAAAACAACGTTTATCAGAAAACAACCTAATTTTAGCTTCAAACATTACATTCACAAAATCATCAAGATTGAATTTAGATGATAACGAATTCTATATTTTCAGAACTAAAATTGAATCGGCTGGTAATTTAGCAAGTTTACTTTCAAAACTTCAAAAAAACAATGTTCGTGAAGACGGTTCTAAAACATTGTTTGATGTAGCATATTCTCAATATGCAAAAGGAGAAGTCGATTTTGTAAAATACTTCGATTTAGGAAATAAAAAAGTTATTGCAATTAGAGCATTTGGAGGAATTGCAATTCCTTACGGAAATTCAAAAAGTATTCCCTTCTCTCGAAGTTATTTCGCAGGAGGTTCAAACGATAACAGAGCTTGGCAATCATACCGATTAGGTCCAGGAAGTAGTGAAGAAATAAATGATTTTAACGAGGCGAATATGAAGTTAGCTTTTACGTTTGAATATCGTTTCAACCTGACAGGAAAATGGAATTTAGCTTTATTCGCCGATGCAGGAAATATCTGGAACGTGTTAGATAACGTTGAAGACAAATCTATGACTTTTAATGGTTTTAAATCATTAGAAGAAATTGCATTAGGAACAGGCTTTGGTATTCGCTATGATTTAAACTTCTTTGTGATTCGTTGCGACATTGGTTTTAAAACTTATAATCCTGGAAAACAACCTGGTGACAGATGGTTTAAAGAAATTAATCTAAGTGATGCAGTTTTAAATGTCGGAATTAACTATCCATTTTAATAAAATTACTATTTTTGTAAACATTTTAATTAAACAAAAAAACACAACTAAACTATGGCACATTCAATTAAACCTGGAGTAGCAACAGGTGATCAAGTTCAAGAAATCTTTAGATATGCGAAAGAAAAAGGATTTGCTTTACCTGCAATTAACGTTACAAGCTCAAGTACAATCAACGGAGTTTTGGAAACAGCTGCTAAATTAAACGCCCCAGTAATCATTCAATTTTCAAACGGTGGTGGTGCATTTATGGCAGGTAAAGGATTGTCTAACGAAAATGAAAAAGCTGCAATTGCAGGAAGTGTTTCAGGTGCAAAACACATTCACGAATTAGCAGAATTATACGGAGCAACTGTAATTTTACACACAGACCATTGCGCTAAAAAACTTTTACCATGGATTGATGGTTTATTAGATGCAGGCGAAAAATTCTTCGCAGAAACAGGAAAACCATTATTCTCTTCACATATGATTGACTTATCAGAAGAATCAATTGAAGAAAACTTAGAAATTTCTAAAAAATATCTTGAGCGTATGAGCAAAATGGGTATGACATTAGAAATTGAATTAGGAATTACTGGTGGTGAAGAAGATGGTGTAGATAATTCAGATGTTGATTCATCTAAACTATATACACAACCAGAAGAAGTAGCTTACGCATACGAAGAGTTAATGAAAATTTCTCCTCGTTTTACAATTGCAGCTGCTTTCGGAAACGTACATGGTGTTTACAAACCAGGAAATGTAAAATTAACTCCAATCATTTTAGATAATTCTCAAAAATTCATCGAGAAAAAATTCGGTACTGAGAAAAATCCAATTGATTTTGTTTTCCACGGAGGTTCAGGTTCTTCTTTAGAAGAAATTAGAGAAGCTATCGATTACGGAGTTATTAAAATGAATTTAGATACAGATTTACAATTTGCTTTCACTGAAGGAGCAAGAGATTACATCACATCTAAAATCGATTATTTAAAAACACAGATTGGTAACCCAGAAGGTGACGATCTTCCAAATAAAAAATATTACGATCCTCGTAAATGGGTTCGTGAGGCAGAATTAACATTCAACAAACGACTTGAACAAGCTTTCTCTGATTTAAACAACGTAAATACGCTGTAAAAATTAGCTAAAGCTATTAAAAAATTAATTATGGCTTGGTTTAAAAGAACTGAAAAAGGGATTCAAACCCCAACAGAAGATAAAAAAGATACTCCTAAAGGTTTATGGTATAAATCTCCAACAGGTAAAATTGTTGATGCAGATGAATTAGCTGCTAATTTATGGGTTAGCCCAGAAGATGGCTACCATGTTAGAATTGGAAGTAACGAGTACTTTAAAATTTTATTTGACGATAATAAATATACTGAGTTATTTGAAAAAATAGTTTCTAAAGATATTTTGGATTTCGTTGACACTAAAAAATATACAGACCGTTTAAAAGAAGCACAATCTAAAACTAAGCTTAAAGATGCAGTTCGTGTGGCTGTTGGTAAATCTAAAGGTGCTGATTTAGTAGTTGCTTGTATGGATTTCGCTTTTATTGGTGGATCTATGGGGTCTGTAGTAGGAGAAAAAATCGCAAGAGGAATTGATTATTCAATTAAACACAATATTCCTTTTATGATGATTTCGAAATCTGGTGGAGCACGAATGATGGAAGCTGCGTTTTCATTAATGCAAATGGCTAAAACTTCTGCAAAATTAGCTCAATTAGCAGAGGCAAAAATCCCATACATTTCATTATGTACAGATCCAACAACTGGAGGAACAACTGCTTCTTACGCAATGTTAGGTGATATTAATATCGCTGAACCTGGAGCTTTAATTGGATTCGCAGGACCAAGAATTGTTAAAGATACAACTGGTAAAGATTTACCTGAAGGATTCCAAACATCTGAATTTTTATTAGAACATGGTTTCTTAGACTTTGTTACACATCGTAAAAAATTAAAAGATAGCGTAAATCTTTATATCGACTTAATTTTAAACCGTCCGGTTAGATAATTATTTTGAGAATTAATATAAAAAAATCCACTCGTTTATTTCGAGTGGATTTTTGTTTTATAAATAGTACATATTCCTTATACTATCAATATCTAAATTTGAAACATCAGTTAAATTACCATTTCGTAAAAAAACTTTTTTGGTTGCGACTTTAAACAAACTTTCATAATTGTGATCGGTTATAAGAAAAATCTTATGTTGATTCATTTTTATCAGTTCAGATATTCTATCAATCAGATAAGGTGCTAAACCTGAAAATGGTTCATCTAAAATACACATTGGCTTTTCTGAAAAAATAACTAAAAGCAATTGTATATAAAACCTTTGTCCGTAAGATAGCTCTTTAACTTTTAAATCTAAATTATTAAAAACTGTTTCATCATTTAAAATGATAGCGCTCTTTTCTAGATTAAAAAAAAACATCAATCGTTTCACAGTAAAACTGTCTGGTAAAAAAACTTCTTGAGATGAATACGAAAATAATTTTACTAAATCTGATTGCTTTAAAATCTTACCATTGTATTTACGATAAATAAAATCTGGTTTTTCTAATCCTAAAATACATTTAAACATGGTTGATTTTCCTGAACCATTCCTTCCAAATAATCCCAATACAGATCCCTTTTCTACAGAAAAAGCAACATCATTTAGAATTACCTTGTTATTAAAATTCTTTAAAACACTATCTACATTAAGAGCTTCCATAACGCAAGAATTAAAAAATTAATTACCACTGTAGAAGTGTAAATGCTTATCAAGCTAAAACCTAAATTATAGAATAAAATCTTATTTTTCTTAAAAAAATATTCATTACATCCAATGATTACTATACTTAGAAAAAAACTTGTAAAAACATTCGCAGGGAATATTCTAAAATAAACTAACACATAGAAAACTATATTCAATATCCACAAATATCTATTGTAATATAATATAACTCTAATCATATAGTTTTGTAATTTAAATAATTCTCTTAGTTCTCTAAAGGTAAGAAATTAAAGTTTTTAGAATAGAATAACATTTGTTCTGCAAACGTTTTCGGATATGAAACAATAATATCAATAATTTCACCTTGCTCATCTGTAATCGGAACTAAAACAGGATTTACAAATCCACGGTAAGGTGCATTTTTAAACTTCTTGTTACGTTCTAAAACCTCGGCATGTAATTGTTGATCTACTTTAACTCCGTAGTTTTCTACTAAAGCTTTACCCGCAGCATAATCCCCTTCAGATTTAATACGTTGGGTTTCTTTCAACAATTCACCAAATAAATTTCTCAACTTATCGTAATCGTTGATTTTGAAATAAGTTTTACCATCTTTTGTAATTTTCTCAATTACGTTATCTGCTTTTCCTTTTTCAAAAACCCAAGCACTCACCCACTGACGGTTTCTCATGTGTGCTTCTTCGATATCTTTTCCTGGTTCAATACGCACCAATTGCGTCATTAATCCGTTACGGATGTAATCGTTATAAGCAGCCATTCCCATTTTTTTCCAATCATCAACCAAGCCTAAATCTTGTATTTTCGGATCGTATAAATAATATAAAGCCACTAAATCTGCACGTCCTTCTTCTAAAGTAGAAGCATAACTTTTAAGTGTTTCTTTAGGAGAGCCTATACCTTTGTTAATTTGACCTGAAGCATGCCCAACCACTTCGTGTAAAGCTGTGTGTAATTTATCCGCAATTTCGCTATAACGCTCAGACAATTCAACCTCTGTTTGATCGTAAGCGAATTCTTTTAATTTACCACTTCCACCTGTTTTATTGTAAGCTTCGATAATATTTCCTAAAGAAATTGATTTAGAACCATGTTCAGCTCGAATCCAATCTGCGTTAGGAAGATTCACTCCAATTGGCGTACTTGGTGAAGTATCTCCAGATTCAGCAGCAACTTCAACCGTTTTATAAGAAATACCAACAACGTTTTTCTTTTTATGTTCTGGCATTAATGGCGAATTATCTTCAAACCATTGTGCGCTCTTAGAAATCACATCCATTTTTTCAGACATATCAAAATCTTTAATTTGAACGGTACTTTCAAAAGCTCCTTTATGTCCTAACGGATCGTTATAAACTTCAATAAATCCGTTGATGTAATCGATATTTCCTTCGGTAGCATTTAACCAAGCGATGTTATAAGCGTCCCAAGTTTTTAAATCTCCAGTTTTGTAAAATTCAATTAATAATTTTAAAGCATCTGCTTGAGCAGTGTTTTCAGCAACTGTAACTGCTTTCTCTAACCAAAAAATCACTTGATCTATAGCAGCACCGTACATACCTCCACTTTTCCAAACTTTCTCTTCTAACTTCCCTGAACTGTTTCGAACCAACTTAGTATTTAATCCAGTAGAAATTGGACGTAAAGAATCTTCGTGTACAAACGAATTATAAAACTGTTCTACATCTAAATCTGAAATATTTCTACCATAATAATTCACTGCTGATCCTTGAACGAAACCTTTAGATTCATCTAAATTTACTTTTTTAGCATCAACGGAATTGAATAGAATTTCAACAATAGTTCCATTCAAATCAGTATCAGTATCTTTTAATAATTGTTGGAAATAAGATTGAGAAAATTCAGGTTTTATTTTATCATTCGAATAATGATGATGAATTCCGTTAGAGAACCAAACGCGTTTTAAATAGATTTCGAATTTCTTCCAATCTTCAGCGTTTTTATCTCCTGCGTAATTCTGATAAATATTTTCTAATGCGGCACGAATTTTTAAATTGTATTTATAATTCTGGTCCCAATAAATATCTCTTCCGGCATAACCTGCTTGAGCTAAATAGTAAACTAATTTTTTCTCTTTTAAGGTTAATTTATTCCAACTTGGAATATCGTATTTTAAAACTTCGATATCAGCGAATTTATCTCCTTGAAATTCAATTTGAGATAAACTATCGATTAATGCCTGATTTTTATCTAAAGCATCTTTTTTATTACATGATGTGAACATTACCATTGCTAATGAAAATGCTGCAATTGTATTTAATTTCATCTTTGTTAATCTTTATGTATAAACAAATATAACGAATAATCAGTTTAATTGTTTTCGTTTAATATTTGATTAAGGTTGTTTGTATTTAATATTTTTTTGGAGTGATACCAACGTAATAAAACCTCAGCTTTTACCAATTCATTATCGTGTGATTGATAAAAATTAAACTGATAGTTTTTTCCGTCTTTGGTTTTAATGGAACAAATATTTCCAACTCCACTTGATATTTTAGGACTAATCCATTTATTTCTTTCATAACGAATAAAAAAATCATCGTTTATAAAATGAATGGTTTCAATGGTATCTAACAAAACTGTTTTCTCAGCAATTCTGATTTCATTTTTTCCTAATACCAAATTGCCTTTAAACTTTCCTCTTTTAAAATCTATTTTATAATGATTTAAAATCAAGGTTACAATTAACGGAACAAACGATAAAATGAAAAAAATGGTTACAATCCAAAAAACTGCCGGATGAATTTCTGCTTGACTTTTCATCCAAACAAAAGCAACTGTGCCAAGGCAAATAAAACCCAAGCTAAAAAATTCGAAGTAAATTTTTTTGCGCTTTGCTGGTTCAAATATGGGATAGTTAGTAACTGGCATAAAAAAAATTAAGCTCTGAAAATCAAAGCTTAGTTTTGTGGTAGAATATTTTTAAGAAATTCGCTCATTTGATCGAATAAATCTTTTGGGTTTGTATACTTGATATGGAAATTTGATAATCCGTATAAAATTGGAGAAATCGCAGCACTTTCATGTTGTAAATAAACAATTGGCTTACGCTTAGCTTTCGCATAACCAACTTCTACAGATGATGTTACTGTTTCATAAGTTGTTTCAACAATAACAAAATTACTGTTATCGATTTCTTTCAATGCCTTCTGAACCATTTCTACTTCTTGTCCTTCTTCAAGAATATATTTATCTACAAAGATATATTGCTCAACACTTGCCGTACTTAACGCCATTCCTAAAGCAATAATCTCTTTGCTTAATTTTTTTCTACTATGATGATCTACCGAAACGTATGCTTTCATAAGTTATTTCTAATAATGTGCGTAAAGGTACATTATTTTGAGTGATTATTAAAGAGTTATTTATTGGTTTTCAAGATGGTTTTGCGTTATAACTATTAAATAAAATTAAGCAATTGCATCACGCGTTTGAATTCTGCTTGAGGTTCTGCTTTTATTTCTAAAACTTCATTCGTAACCGGATGATTTAACTTTAAAGAAGCGCCGTGCAACATCATCGTATTCATTTCATATTTCTCTAACCAAAGTTTATTTTGTTTGTTACAACCATGCGGACGATCGCCAATAATTGGATGTAAAATATGAGCCAAATGTTTACGTATTTGATGCATTCTTCCGGTAAACGGAAAAGCTTCAACAAAACTATAGCGCGAAGTTGGGTGTTTACCCGAAGGCAAATCAATCTCGGCAGTTTGCATACGTTTTATCAGAGTTTGTGCTTCTTGTAAAACACCGTTATCTTTATAAAGCGCATAATCAATTAGCATTTCTTCTGGAGCAAAACCGCGAACAATAGCTATATATCGTTTCTCGATTTGTTTGGTTGTGAATTGCTCCGTTAAAATACGATTCACATCTTTATCAAAAGCAAAAAGTAAAACACCTGAAGTTTTTCTATCTAATCGATGTACCGGAAACACCTTCTTCCCTATTTGGTCACGCAACAATTGAATAGCAAATTCAGAAGCATCACGAGCAATCGGCGATTGATGCACTAGTAATCCGTGTGGTTTATTTATGGCAGTTATATATTCGTCTTGATAAAGAATTTCTAAAAGATTCATTTTTATTTTTTATATTTATAATCTAATCAACTATTTATGAAAAAAATATTCTTCATTGTTTTTGTATTATTTATACAAAATAGTCTTTCTGCGCAAATTAACGATTCAAAGTTAATGCAATTAAACAAGCGTAAAGAAATCAAAGGAAATTTAAATTCTAATTTCTTTACCCAACTAAAAGAGAAATTTCCTGATTCAGACATTAATCCAAATGAATTATTAACGATTTTTTATTTCCCACAAAGTAATAACTGTCCAAGCTTTATAACAAAAGTAGAATTAGAAAAGGTTGCTACTGAATATAAAATGGACTTAGAAAAAAACATTTCAAACAATTTCTTAGTAGTTTTATCGGATAAAGATTTAAGTGACAACGAAAAAAAGAGAGAGGAGGAAACATCTAAATTAATAGAAAAAATATTCTTTAAAAACGAACACCATTGCTATAATAGAATTTTAGTTTACAAAAACAAATTCATTGCTTTACTCGGAGATTACAACGATGATGAAGCCTTAGAAAGGATTAAGAAAATAGTAAAATAAAAAAACGTCTGATTTCTCAGACGTTTTTCTATATAAACGATATTCGTTATTTATTATTTGTTAGCTGCAAAACGTGTAGCTACTTCATCCCAGTTAACAACGTTAAAGAAAGCGTTGATGTAATCTGGTCTTCTGTTTTTGGTGTTAAAAATAAACTATAACTCTTTTTTTACGGTCTCACTTAACTTTTAGTTTTTGTAATTAGAAAAATATTTAAAATCTTTTAAATACTTTTTTTGAATTAGGTATATTAAAACCTGTTATCTAGTATTCATTTTTATTCTGCTTTCCAATAATTCCAAACATCGCCATCAAAAACGGCTAGTGATTTTGTTGCTAAATCGTAGCACATCATACCAGGATATGGATTCACTACCGTACTCTCTGGATTAGTGATTTTAGGCAAAACCATTGCTTTATTAGATGATTCTAATACTAAAACGCCTTTAGCGTTACTAGATTTTGATCCAATTATACTTCCGCTTTCATTTTCTAAAATAATTTCTTCGGTAGTATTTAACACTAATGAAGAAATATTTCCTTCGTCAGATAAATTAACCCAAGAATTATTTTGGCGCATTTTCACTTTTTTTTCTGTAACATTAAAATAAAAAGTTCCATTAACTAAATCAATTGTTGGTGCAGCAGACAAAGCGGGTAAAATAATACCTTTCACGTTATCTAAATTGTCATAAAAATCTAAAAGTGTATTTGTTCCGTCTACCGTTTTTTTACCTATTGCAGTTTGAGCATTCATGAAAATACTCATGAAAAATGCTACAATTAAAAAAATCTGTTTATTCATAATATTTTTTTTATAAAAATCTACTCTTATTTAGACATATTCCTAATTAAAAACTACAGTTTCTATCTAAGCATCCCCATTTTGTTCCATCATAAAGTTTAACACAACTTGCGCTTTCATCATATATCAACATTCCTTCTTTTGGTTCAGAAATTATCGTTGAATCAGCCACCCTAGTGATAACAAATCCTTTTGTTTTAGATTCTAAAACCAACCAACCATTTGGTACATCTTGTGCCCATGTAATACTTTTTTGTTGAGTAGTAATAAGTGAAAGTGACTCTTCAGTTAATCCAGTTGCGGTTGAAGGCTTTGTACAACTTCCTTCAAAAGGTACTAATGAACCTGAACAAAATGAAATTAAAGAACCTGCGTTTCCTCCATTTCCTGAAATAATTAATTCAGTAAAAGGAGCCATGGAAAACACTCTGAATTTACCTCCACCCCCACCAGTTAATCCAGTAGATCCAGCACCAGACATGATTTCATTTCCTTGAATTGTTGTAAAACAATTTTGATCTGGTGCAGAGTAAACAACAACAGGAGCAGAAGTATTTGTTGTAAAAATAAAATTTTCATTGGAGTTATTTCCTGTTGCTGTAAGTACAAATTCAATATTATTTACTGGCTGATCAAACTTCATCGTAAAAATAAATGGCCCATAACCTCCTAGAAGTAGTGCTCCTGAATTAGTTGTAAAACTACCATAACCAATACAAGAAGTCACAGATTGACCAAAAACTTCTGCACCATTCTCAGTAATAGTAGTTGTAATACGTAAACCATTAACATTAATTGAATTATTCATTGGCAGATTTGTTGCACCTACACTTGGGCAAACTGATGGTGGACAATCCAATACCCAAACAGTCACAGGATCAGTTTTAGTACTACCACTTGGATATACAACTACTGCATAATAATAATAAACACCAACGTTAGTTGAACTAGGAAAATAGCTAGAGGATATTGCTTGGGGTATTAATAAACCTCCAGAATTAGAATTGATAGTATTTTTATACCATTGATAACTTAACGGAACCTCATCAGCTAAAGAAACAACATTAAGTTCTGATTGTGTTGAAGAGTCTTTACAGTTAGTTGTATAAGATTCATCTATATATGCTTTTGCAACTTGCAATTGATAATCTTCAATTTCCCCAATAGATGGAGTTGAATACACTCCAGTATTTGCTCCATCTGCAATTGATCGTTCATCAATATTTACAGTTGATGCATTATCTGAACCTAACGTTTGAGTTAATCGAATTCTTGCATAAAGTTTTTCCGTTCCATCAACAATTGTTCCTGTTTGAGTTGGTTTAAACCAGAAATATGCGTATGTAGAAATTCCTTTAATTACAGAACTATAACCTGAATTAATTGCTGTTTCACTATTATAAGATGCCTCTGAAGCTTGAAATTTTCCATCTCCGTTAAAATCTATCCATGCCATTGCATATGAATTGGATGCAAGCTCAACAGGAATTCTAAGACGAATGGAATCTCCTTTTCTAATCTGAGGTAAGTTTGCACTATCTAATCCATCTTCATCTAAACCGTCTCCGTTTGCACCATTATTATCCGATCCAAACGGAGTAACACTTTGTACGTTTTGTTCATGATCTACAATAGTTCCAAAGTAATAATTTGGATCTGCTATTTGTCTCGCTGGTTGTTCGACTTCACTTGCATTTGTGTCATAAACAATCGGAGCATCTCCAAAATCAAACAAATTAACTGGTAATTGATAATCTTCTACTTCTCCAAAACTAGTTGTAAGATTATCTGTAGCATTGTTAGTTGCTGTTGCACCATTCCCCACACTACGTTCATCAATCAAAGCTCCACCTGATGCTGCTGTTGTAAAATCATTTAAACCTGTACTTGATAACCTTAGTCTTAAATAAATTTTTTCTACATCAGTTGTTATTGTATTTGTCTGTGCTGCACTCCATGTTAGAGTCACTGTTGTTGATCCAGTTGTTGTTGCAGCTATATTTGTTGGTGAAGTACTACTTGCTAATTCGTTTAATTGGAATTTACCATCCCCGTTTAAGTCTAACCAACCATATAGATATTTAACTCCTGATAAATTCGAAGGTATATTAACTGGTACTATTATTGAAAACGGGGCATTTTTAGCTACACTTTTTAACGAAACTAACCCATCTTCATCTGCAACGCCAATGGCATTATCACCAACTGTATTATTTTCTGTTCCATCTGCTACAGAAGCGGCATTATTTTCAACATCTATTAGGCTACCAATTGAGAATCCAGGAAATTCCGCATGTTTTGCAGGTAATAAATTTCCGTCTTTATCTTGTTCAAAAGATACTGGTAAATCTCCATAATCAAATGTATCAACTACCTCTAATTGATAATCTTCAACTTCCCCAAAAGAAGGAATTATTAAAAAACTAGTAGAAATAGAACCATTATCTAAACTTCTTTCGTCTATATCACTCGTAGCTGCATAATCATACAAAGTAGTATTTGAAAGACGTAATCTCATATACAACTTAGTTGGATCTCCAGCTATTGTTCTCGTTTGTAGACCAGTCCAATTTAATTCCACAGGAGAAGAAACTCCGTTAGGAACCGAAACTGTTGTAGATTCTTCTGTTTGAAATTTACCGTCGTTATTAAAGTCGATCCAAGCGTATAATGTTTTTGGGCTACCTGTTGAATTATGAGCTGAAACAGAGATTTGGAAAGGAACTCCTTTTCTAAGTTTCGCCAATTGAATATCAGCAATTCCATCTTCATATAATCCATCTCCATTAGTCCCGTTATTATCAACTCCATTTGCCACACTTAGAGGTGCATATTCTAAATCTGGGGAAACAGCTCCTAAATACAAGCTAGAGCTATTGAAATGTTTAGCTGGTGAATAAAGATTATTCGAATCGTAATCATATGATTTCTGAGTGTCACCATAGTCAAAAACCGCTGATATAACATCATTCCAATTGTAACCGATTAATATATCGTCAATTTCTAAAGTTGGTGCATCATTAATATTATGTCCTTGTTCTAAAAACAAATAAGTCAAACTAGAAGCATCTGAACCTGCGTTTGATTCAATATTAGAATACAAAGGTTCTGTACTTGAGTTTGGATTAATAAACAATTTAACTGTATCATTACTTGACCCTGTTAACCATTCATATTTCAAAACAATCTTATAATTTTGATTGAAATTTCTTACTACTCCGGTTTCATATTCTATAGCTCCAGTATTTTTTTGAACACCAAAAACAAAACCACTACCTTCAGATTTTATGTAAATCTTTGGATATTTATACGAAGTAGATGTTCCACTTGCTAATGCTAAGAAAAAATCACCAGATGCTTGAGCAGAAGTCACATTCACAACAGCTGTTGCATAAAGTGTTGAGAAAGCTGAACTAAATGATGGCGAAATAAAAGCTTTATAAACAGCCTGCCCATTATTAGTAAGTTCTACTTTATTGCCCTCTCCGTTTAAAGAATTATCCGAATAAAGTAAATTTCCATTAAATACTTTTATTGGATTTGTAGAACCTGAAGCTGTCCAATTTGAACTAGATGTCAAATTAATATCAGGTATTAAAGTTTTCAGCCAAAACAACTTGAGCACTAACATCTACCATACCAATTAGAGACAGGCAAATTACAAGGTAATATTTTATTTTATTTTATTTTTTGATTTTAGCATTACATTCATATTTTTAATTAACAACATAATTTCATTCAAAATCTTTAACTATATAAAAAATCAAGATTAATTTATTTATAAAAATTATAAGTTTTTTTAATTTATCTATATATTCTTTTTTAAATCGTATTCCATTCTATTGAACTTAAATTTACATATTTTAGAAATACTCGACTCTTAGTTATTCTTTTGTTTCATTCTCTTAATTATTAAAACCCACTCAAAATCAACATTGTAAATTCACTTCTAACAAAAAACATTTTATTTTCACAATTATTAAGTACACTAGTTCTGCCTTAGAATAAACTCAATTTCATAATTAACCTTTTATAAATAGAACAAAACTAAGAAAATATCATCTGTATTTAACATAAATTAATTAGAAAATAACAAAAAAACACAAACAAAGTTAAAAAAAATCATTTTAAAAAAATCAATCTAACTTAGATGTCCTAAAAAAATAACAAAAAATCAATATTTTGGATATACAAACAAAAAAATCCAGTATATGTAAATTAGAAAATAGGGATGCAAACAAAAAAGTATAGTATAAGTTAGGCTAAGTTTTATAAAAATTATTTAGGTTATCAAATTCTTCAATTGGTTTGTAGCTAAATGTACGATGCCTTCTTTCTTTACTGTACCAGATTTCAAGATATTCAAAGATCTCAAGTTCCATTTGTTGTTTTATTATGAGTTTATTTTCATAAATTAATTCAACTTTTAGTGATTTAAAGAAACTATCGGCAACGGCGTTATCCTAACAATTTCATTTAGGTGACATACTTCTAATCACTTAATAAGATTCAAGTTTATTGGTAAATTTCTTTGTTGCATATTGTACTCCTTGATCTGAATGGAATTTTAAACTTTTTTAACGGCCCTGTTTTTTGTTGCCATACACCATCCTTATAGTGAGATTTCATTGATACTCATATTGTTGTTTAAACTCAAACCAATCAGCTTTCTGTCATATAAATCAATATTACTTGTCAAATACACAAAGCCATCTTTGGTTTGAATATAAGTAATATCAGATACCAAAGTCCTGGAAGGTTCAAATACTGTAAAATTTCTATTAAGTATATTGTCAATAATTAAATAACTGTATTTAGAATCGGGTGTAACTTTGATTTTATTATTTAATTTACTTCTTAATCTAAGCTCTTTACATATATTTTACGACTGCGATATGAGATACTCGACAACTCTCTGATATAATGCGTGGGCTTCCGTATCCTTGTTTAGATTCAAAATTAAAGTAATTTAAATATTTCTTTTAATTTATTCTTTTTCAACATTTTGTATAAAAAAAAACTATTTTTCCGTTTCATATTATTGGTAATCTTTACGCCAATTATATAATAAAGAAATTTTATACCAAGTTCTCTGGCTAATTTCTACAAATCACTTCTTTAATTACTTAATGCTACTGTTTTTATTTTAAAAGCGCAATCATAAGCTTTCCGTTCTTGTTTCATGTCTTAAATTTAAGATTTTAGTTTTAACATAAACTGCATACTAAGTTAGTACATCCATTCTAAGATAGACAATTAAATGCGTTCAAAACATATAATTAAAAAATATTTATTTTAATAAAAAAAATAAAAATTAAATAAAAATACTGTTAATTATTATCACCTTGCGTAATGTAAAAGCTAATTACTAAATTAATCCATTTATAAATTAACAAAATGTAATATATTATGAAGCTAAAATACATTTACTTATTACTACTTATAATAAGCAACAAAAATTATTCTCAATCTGGAATTAACACCAAAGCTCCAAAAGCAACACTTGAAATTGTCGCTACTAACACAACAAATAACGAACCTGAAGGACTGTTAATACCTCGAGTTTCAAGAGAGAAAGCATTAAATATGCTAAATATAGCCACCTCAACACTTATATACGTGAACTCTATTTTAAGTGGTAGTGCCACAGGCAAAGCAGTAAATATAACATCTACTGGCTTTTATTATTACAACGGAACTGTATGGGTGAAATTAAATATTGAAGACACAAATACTCATATCTACAATTCTAATGGCACTATTCAAGCAAACAGAACCGTAAACCTAAATGATAAAACGATTAATTTCCCATCAACACCCTCTTCGGGTACCAGTCATTTTACAATCGATGGTACTACGTTTAATGTTGACGCATTTAATGATAGAGTAGGTATTGGAGTCTCATCTCCAACACAAGTTTTAGACGTAAATGGAAAAGCTAGGATTAGAGATACAAGTCTTTTAACAGATAATGAAGTATTTCCTTTATTTGTAAATTCACAAGGCGTCGTAGGCAAAGCAGAAATTCAACCTACAACGCATGTTGCATTTTATGCTACTGGAAATACAACCGGAGTACTAAGCCATAACAATTTTAATAATGGAACTAAAATTATCATACCTATCTCAAGTGCAAATGAACAACTAAATACAATTGGAGCTACTGTTACTGATAATTCAATTAAAGTTTCGGACACTGGTCCACACCTAATAAGTGGTTCACTAAATGTTTCTTTGAGATCTGTAGAAGATAATTCTACAATCTATATGGGAATAAATATCGAACATAGTTCAGATAATGGAAGTTCTTGGAACTCGATATCAGGTGGTAGACCAATATTTACCGGAATCAACACAGGTGGTGTTAATCAATCATTTACTTTACCAGCAGTTATAGTAAATCTAAATAGTGATGATTTAATACGTTTTACAATTTTTAGATCTACTTTAACAAATGGCACCCTCCAAGGTGGTCAACTATCATACATATCAATTTCTAAGGCATATGGTGCACCCGGATTTACATTATCTTTGACAAAATTATAAAGCAGATTTAATTATAATATTCTTAAGAACATCCGTCTTGATGTAATTAGCTACAAAAATCATTTAACCAAATAGAATACAGAACGTATTATGAAGGAAAATTAGCCCCAGTTGTAAATGAAATTTCAATACGAACAAATGGCAAATTAATACAAGATTAAGGGTTCAAAACATAATATTTAAAATTACCTTATACCAAGACAATAAACTGAATATATAAACTTACTGGAAATGCAAAGAAAAATTCCAGTAGACGTTATCCTAAAAAGTCTGTAAGTTTTAAAATAATGGGGTTTGACTTTTTAATTAAAGTTGAACCCTTTTTTCAAATATAGTTAAGAACTGACTGAGTATTATTCCCCAATTATGAATTAGCTGAATTAGTCAATACTTAATCTGACAGTTACAATAAAATTGAATAACTTTAAAACAAGATTAAGTATTATGACTACA
>NZ_CANRNX010000028.1 GCF_947632075.1 uncultured Flavobacterium sp. | reverse complement strand
GTAGTCATAATACTTAATCTTGTTTTAAAGTTATTCAATTTTATTGTAACTGTCAGATTAAGTATTGACTAATTCATGTAATGGAAGGGATTGCTATAATTTAATTAATCGTTAAATAAATTGTTTTTAGCTAACAATTCTTTTGCTTTTTCTAAATCATGTTCTTCAACGAAAATGTGTGTTGCTTTATCTGCCATACCAAAACCTGCTGCAATTGCTGAGTTGATATCGTTTCTTTCAACAAACTCGATATTGTTTTGTTCTAATACATCTTTAACCGCTAATGCTGTTGTAGGTGTTCCAACGAATAATTCTACGTGATTTTCCATATTATTAATATTTTGGTTAAAAATACATATATTTTAATCTAAAAAAAAACGCCTAACTAAAAAAGTTAAGCGTTTTCTACAATTATAAAAAAATAACTATGAAAATGTGTTTATTCTTGGTTTCTGAATATTAATTTACTGTCAAAACTATCTAATAAAATAATACTATCTGTAGCTACGGTTCCAGCTAAGATTTGTTTTGAAAGCTCATTTAATACTTCACGTTGAACTACTCTTTTTACTGGACGTGCTCCAAAATGTGGATCGTAACCTTTTTCTGCTAAATAGGTTATGGCTTCGTCTGTTGCGTCCATCGTAATGTGTTGTTGTGCCAACATTTTAATCACGCTCTTTAATTGTAACGAAACAATTTGTTTTATATTGCTTTGTGTTAAAGGTGTGAATAACACAATTTCGTCAATACGGTTGATGAACTCTGGACGAACGGTTTGTTTTAAAAGATTTAAAACTTCGGTTTTTGCATTTTCTACACCTTCTTCTGTTGGATCATTCTCGAATTGGTCTTGAATGATATGACTTCCCATATTTGATGTCATGATGATGATAGTGTTTTTGAAATCGGCTAAACGACCTTTATTATCTGTTAAACGACCTTCGTCTAATACTTGTAACAAGATGTTAAACGTATCTGGATGCGCTTTTTCAATCTCATCTAAAAGAATTACCGAATACGGACGACGACGCACAGCCTCTGTTAATTGACCACCTTCATCGTAACCAACGTATCCTGGAGGTGCTCCAACTAAACGACTTACGCTATGACGTTCTGAATATTCACTCATATCAATACGTGTCATTGCATTTTCGTCATCGAATAAATAGTCGGCCAATGCTTTTGCAAGTTCGGTTTTTCCAACTCCGGTTGTTCCTAAGAATAAGAATGAACCAATTGGTTTTTTCGGATCTTGTAATCCAGCACGACTTCTACGAACGGCGTCTGAAATGGCAACGATTGCTTCTTCTTGTCCAACTACGCGTTTGTGTAATTCGCCTTCTAAATTCAATAATTTTTCTCGTTCTGATTGTAACATTTTAGTTACCGGAACTCCGGTCCATTTTGCTACAACCTCGGCAATATCATCGTAAGTAACTTCTTCTTTAATTAAAGAATTACCTTTTTGATTTTCTGATAATTCTTGTTGTAAATCTGCTAATCGTTGTTCTGCCTCTTGTATTTTTCCGTAACGGATTTCAGCAACTTTACCGTAATCACCGTTTCTTTCTGCACGTTCAGCTTCAAGTTTGAAGTTTTCGATATCCGTTTTTACATTCTGAATATTGTCAACTACATCTTTTTCAGATTTCCAACGTGTGTAAATATCGTTTCTTTCTTCTTTAAGATTTGCTAAATCAATACCAAGAATTTTTAATTTATTCTCATCGTTTTCGCGTTTAATTGCTTCGATTTCAATTTCAAGCTGCATGATTTTACGATCTAAAACATCTAATTCTTCTGGTTTAGAATTAATTTCCATACGTAATTTAGAAGCAGCTTCATCCATTAAATCGATGGCTTTGTCTGGTAAAAAACGATTGGTAATATAACGTTGAGATAACTCAACTGCTCCAATAATTGCTTCGTCTTTGATACGAACTTTATGGTGCGCTTCGTATTTTTCTTTGATTCCACGTAAGATAGAAATCGCACTTTCTGTATCTGGTTCATCAACCAATACTTTTTGGAAACGACGTTCCAACGCTTTGTCTTTTTCGAAATATTTTTGATATTCATCTAAAGTTGTTGCTCCAATGGCTCTAAGCTCACCACGAGCTAATGCAGGTTTTAAGATGTTTGCTGCATCCATAGCGCCTTCACCACCTCCGGCACCAACTAAAGTGTGAATTTCGTCAATGAAAAGAATTATATTTCCTTCTGATGAAGTTACTTCTTTTACTACTGATTTTAAACGTTCTTCGAATTCTCCTTTATATTTTGCTCCGGCAATCAAAGCTCCCATATCTAAAGAGAAAACCAATTTATCTTTTAAGTTTTCAGGAACATCACCTTGAACAATTCTGTGTGCTAAACCTTCTGCAATAGCGGTTTTACCAACTCCTGGTTCTCCAACCAACATAGGGTTGTTTTTTGAACGGCGCGATAAGATTTGTAATACACGTCGGATTTCTTCATCACGACCAATAACCGGATCTAGTTTTCCGTCGTTAGCCATTTGATTTAAGTTTTTCGCGTATTTGTTTAACGAATTGTATGTTTCTTCTGCAGATGCTGAAGTTACACGTTCTCCTTTTCTGATTTCTTTAATCGCAGCCTCTAAATCTTTTTCGGTTACGCCTTGGTCTTTTAAGATTTGGGCAACTTTACTTTTTGATTTGAATATTGCTAAGATTAAATGCTCGACAGAAACGTATTCGTCGTTCATTTTTTGAGCGATTGCTTGAGCATCTGTTAATGCGTTTGATGCTTCTCTAGAAAGTGAAATTTGCCCGCCTGCTACTTTTGGAAAATTTTCAATAGTTGCAGTTAGTAATTGTTTAAATAAGTCAACATTTACGTTTACTTTCTTTAATATAAATGGAGTTACATTTTCGTCTACTTCTAAAATAGCTTTAAAAATGTGCTCGTTTTCTATTTGTTGTTGGCCATTACTTTGCACTAAAATCTGTGCTTGTTGTATAGCCTCTTGTGATTTGATTGTGAAATTATTAAAATTCATAGCCTATATATATCTTTTTAAATTAATTATCAATTTTATGTTTATCTAATTTACAAAATATATTCCATTTGTGTAAATATGTAAAAATGTCATAAAAAACGAATTTTAAGTTATATTTTAGTGTCAAAATGTCATTAATTTGTATTTTGTATTGAATTAAAGCGATCATTTTATCACGTAAATCTTTATGGTTATTTTTGATGAAAACTTAAGATATGAATTGGATTAATCTTACAGATATCAATCAACTTGATTTAATTGTTGAAGAATCAAAAATTAAAGCTGTGGTTATTTTTAAGCATAGTACGCGTTGTATTATTAGTAAAATGGCTTTGCGTGGTTTTGAAAGTGATTATAATTTGGGAGATGATTTTCTATGTTATTATTTAGATTTAATTGCACATAAAGACATTTCAAATGAAATTGCGAATCGTTTTGGAATTGAACATCAATCACCTCAAATTTTAATTATTAAAAATGGAGTAGTGGTTTATAACGAATCTCACGAAGGTATTGATGCTAATGCTTTGAAAGCGTATTTATAAAAACAAAATCCACTCTTTTTGAGTGGATATTTGTTTTAATATCTATAAAAATCGGCTGAAATTCCAACCATGCCATTGTAAATTTCTTCATTTGCAGAATAGGTTAAGAAATGATTTGAGTTATAATTCAAAATAAATTTTTCTGTCTGATTATGACCTTCAGACCTGTATTCGCTTCTTTTTACATTGTTTCTTGAAATTGATTTAATCTTTTTGTACGCTTCTGGATAAATATAATATTTTGGAGCATACCTCGTATCGTAGGTGTAAGTTGTCTTTGCTTTTTCGACTTCGTTTTCAAATACTTTAGATTCTATAACATTGTCATTTAAAAAGGTTTTTTCAATTTTATAACCACTTGCTTGTAAAACCACAATGTTTTCTTCATACGTAAATGTATTAGTTTTGATAATCTGATCTGAAGCTCCGTAACTAATTTCTTTTTCAATTACATTTCCGTTATAGATATACTCTTCCTTTCCTATATATTTAGGAATATTGTTTTCTGTTTCATTGTATGCACTATTCTGGTAATTAATTATAGTTTCGATTTGACCATTTTCATAGTTAAATTTCTTGAAATAATTATATTCATTTCCGCCATAATCGCTAATCATCGCTAATGAATCTACAAAACCTAAATCGTTATAATAATAATAGGTTTTATATCTATTATCTTCCATCTTTAATTTCATTATCGTTTCAGGCACTTCTGGTAAATTAGGCTCTTTTTCTTCGTTTTGGTCATCGTTATTACAAGCGATTAAGCTAAAAGTAAATACAGAGAATAGTAATAGTTTTTTCATAAGTAAGTTTTTAATAGTAAATATATTCAGCAAAATCTATATCGTCTGGTAATACTGGGCTTTTTTGAAACGATACAGGATATCCATTTTGATTGTATGACCAATTTATATTTTCTAAAGTTTCTGTTGCATTATTTGTTGAAGTTTGATTGTTTTTATTGATTTGATTCATTCGTATATAAGCTGTTGGATACATTTCAAAAAACGGATTCTTTTTATTGTCATAACTGTAAGTAAAACTACCATCCTGAACCAAATTTCCTTCTATATATGTTAAATTAGAGTTGTTTAAATAACCATCAGAGTCATAAGTATAATTGAAATTTTGTTTTAAGTTTTGGTTTTGATCGTAAACTTTTTTTGTAATAATTAAGTTTTCGTTATTATACTCAAAAATATCATTTTCATAAATTGTTTCGTTTGAAACATCTACCCAGCGTTCCATTGAAATTAGTTTATTTTCTGAATTATAATGTAATTTGGTTTGAATTTCTGTTGGAATATTTCCTGCTCTACTTGTTGAAATGGAATCAACAAATCCATTTTCGTGATAAAAATATTTTGAAGTAGCTAAAGCTCTAAACTCTTTCAACTTCATAGTTGTTTCGTTTTCATTTGGATTTTGTGGTTCAATAGAAGAATTGTCATTATTATTACATGAGAATAATGCTAAAATAATTGCTGTGAAAAGAAGGTTTTTTTTCATAAGTATAATATTTTAGTTAAATATAAAGAAAAACGCTTACTAATAAAGTAAGCGTTTGAATATTCTGTATAAAATATAGAATTATTTTTCAAAAGGAGTAGCAGGTAACAGTTTACTAGCAACTTCACCAAATCCAATACGAACTTTTTCGTTTTGGCAATAACCTCTCATAATAACCGTATCATTATCGTTAATGAATACTCGTTTAGAACCATCATTCATTTCGATAGGATTTTGTCCAGCCCAAGTTAATTCTAACATAGAACCAAAACTATCTTTAGTTGGTCCAGAAATAGTTCCAGAACCTAATAAATCTCCTGCATTGATTTGACAACCATTAACTGCATGATGTGCTAATTGTTGGCTCATTGTCCAATACATATATTTTAAGTTAGAGTTTGAAACTACATTTTCAGTTCCGTTTTCTGGTGTGATTGCAACTTGTAAGTTGATGTCGAATGCATGGTTTCCTTCTTGTTGTAAATAAGGGAAAGGTTTTGGATTATCTTGCTTAGGACTTTCGCAACGGAATGGTTCTAAAGCATCCATAGTAACTACCCAACATGAAATTGATGAAGCAAAGTTTTTAGCTAAAAATGGACCTAAAGGAACATATTCCCAAGTTTGGATATCACGAGCACTCCAATCATTTAACAAAACCATTCCAAAAATATGATCTTCCGCATTTTCAATAGCAATACGTTCTCCCATTCTGTTTGCATCTGTTGTGATAAAAGCAGTTTCTAATTCGAAATCTACACGTTTAGATTCTCCAAAAACAGGTTGTGTTTCTCCTTTTGGAAGTGTTTGTCCGTACGGACGACGAACTGCAACTCCAGAGGGTACAATTGTAGAACTTCTTCCATGGTATCCAACCGGAATGTGTAACCAGTTTGGTAATAAAGCATTGTCAGGATCACGGAACATCATTCCAACATTTGTAGCATGCTCTCTACTTGAATAGAAATCTGTGTAATCACCAATAAAAACTGGTAATTGCATTTCCACTTCATCGATAGAATATAATACTGCTTTGCGGTGTGATTCGTTATTTTTCAATTCTGAGTTTTTCTCATCAAAAATTTCTGCAATTCTGTTTCTTACAGCTCTCCACATTCCCTTTCCTAAAGAAATAAATTCGTTTAAAGTATCTTGTAAGAAAATTTCTTCGTGTAAGTCAATACCTTTAAAGTATCCTAATTGTTGTAAAGCACTTAAATCAATTGCGTAGTCACCAATTCGAGTTCCAATGGTAACTACATCTTCATTAGTTAAGAAAACACCAAACGGAATATTTTGAATAGGGAAGTCACTGTCTTTTGAAACTTCAATCCAAGATTTTAATTCAGGGTTATTGGCTAGAATTAGCATAATTTAGTTATTTAGTTGTTTATAGAATTAATTTTAGTCAAATATATAATTTACTATATATTTAACAAACTAATTTTGTAAATTTGAATTCATATTAACAAAATAATAAAAAATGCTACGCGACGAACAAATTTTTGATTTGATTTTAGATGAACAAGATAGACAAATTCATGGTCTTGAATTAATTGCATCTGAAAATTTTGTGAGCGACCAAGTAATGGAAGCTGCAGGTTCTGTGTTAACTAATAAATATGCAGAAGGATATCCTAATAAAAGATACTACGGCGGATGTGAAGTAGTTGATATTGTAGAGCAAATTGCTATAGATCGTGCAAAAGCACTTTTTGGAGCTGAATATGTAAACGTTCAACCTCATTCTGGATCTCAGGCTAATACAGCTGTTTATGCAGCAATCTTGAAACCAGGAGATAAAATTTTAGGCTTTGATTTATCTCACGGAGGACACTTAACTCACGGTTCACCAGTAAACTTCTCTGGAAAATTATATACTCCAGTATTTTATGGTGTTGATGAAGAAACTGGAGTTTTAAACTATGATAAAATTCAAGAAGTAGCTACTAAAGAGCAACCAAAGTTAATTATCGCTGGTGCATCTGCATATTCTCGTGATATGGATTTCGCTCGTTTCCGTGAAATTGCTGACAGCGTTGGTGCAATTTTAATGGCAGATATTTCTCACCCTGCAGGTTTAATTGCAAAAGGTTTATTAAACGATCCTGTTCCACATTGTCATATCATTACAACTACTACACACAAAACATTACGTGGACCTCGTGGTGGAATGATTATGATGGGGAAAGATTTTGAAAACCCATTTGGTTTAAAAACTCCAAAAGGAGAAACTCGAATGATGTCTTCATTATTAGATTCTGCTGTTTTCCCAGGAAATCAAGGTGGACCTTTAATGCATATTATTGCTGCCAAAGCTGTTGCTTTTGGTGAAGCTTTAACAGATGAATTCTTCCACTATGCTTTACAAGTAAAGAAAAACGCAGCTGCAATGGCAGATGCTTTTGTTAAACGTGGATACAACATTATTTCTGGAGGAACTGATAACCACATGATGTTAATTGATTTACGTAATAAAAATATTTCGGGTAAAGATGCTGAAAAAGCATTAGTTGCTGCAGAAATTACTGTAAATAAAAACATGGTTCCTTTTGATGATAAATCTCCATTTGTAACATCAGGAATTCGTATTGGAACACCTGCGATCACAACTCGTGGTTTAGTTGAATCTGATATGGAAACAATTGTAGAATTAATTGACCGTGTGTTGATGAATCATACAAACGAAGAAGTTCTTGAGCAAGTTGCTGAAGAAGTTAACGAATTAATGGGAGAACGTGCTATGTTCGTTTTCTAATTAAAGAAACATAAAATAAAAAGAAGACCACTTTGAGTGGTTTTTTTTTTTGTAACAATTTTAAATAATTATAGACTTATATTAAAAAAATAGTTATGAGACTTTTCCTTTTATTTTGCTTATTTCCATTTTACATTTTTGCTCAAAATATTACTTATTCAGCTATTGTTCTTGACAAAGAAACAGGGAAACCAATTGAACATGTTAGTATTTCTGTTTACAATTCTAATAATGCTACTTTAACAAATTCTGAAGGTCGTTTCAGAATAACACTTCCAAATGAATACAAAAAAGTAAATTTCAATCATCTAAGTTATGATCGTTTAGATTATACTTTTTCTAATCAAACAGATAATATAATAATTTATTTGTCAGATTCTGCTTTTGAAATGGAAGAAATGGTAATGTATAACAAACCTTTAAAAGATGTAATTAAAGAAGTTATTGATAATTCAAAAGCTAAATTCTCTAAAGACGTTAAATTGAATACTTATTATAGAGAAATGATGAATGTGAACGGAGAAATATATTCTTACGCAGACGGAATATTAGATTATTACTTTAAAAATAAATCATCAAGTAACGTAGTTGTAGATCAAAGTAGAGCTTTAGTTTTTACTAATGATTTTAAAGATTATGGAGATTCACCAGTAAAGTTTTACTTTCTTAACTTACAAACCTTGGTTACTAATGCTTTTAAGTTTGAAAGTATTTGGAATATCGTTAAAAATAAAAAATATGATTTATATATCACCAGTAAAAAAGCTTCTAACGGTAGAGAATTGAAAACTTTATATTTTGAACCATCAGATGATAATACTCAAAACTATTATAAAGGAACTATGGTTTTTGATGAAGAAAAAAAATTAATACATGAGATAGATATAAAATTATCACCAAAACATATAAAAAATTTAAAAGAAGAAAGTCGAGTAATTTATAAAATTCAATATACAGATTTGAGTTTTAAACAGATTTATAATGATATTGATGATCGTTATTTTTTAGCTTATGATACCAAACGCGCTCAAGGTGAAGTTCAGGTTTCTAATAAAAAAATCAAAATTGGAGGTGTTAGTGAATTAATAACTTTGAATTCTAAAGCAACAAATGAAAATCCGAATCCTAAAAAAATATACTTTGAGAAAACATTAGAAGTTTTGGGTAAAAATTATAAGACAAATTTTTGGCAAGATCAAAATGTAATACTTTTAAATGAAAAGGAAGAACAGGCTTTAAAAAAGATAAATAACTAATTTATTATATCTAGTTTTTAATAGTTACATTTAGAAATTAGTTTATCTATTTAGTTATTAAATTTTATGAAAAAGCAAGTTTACACCTTATTAAGCTTAATTTCAATTACTTTTTCACAAGCTCAAGAAAAAGAATATTTTTTATCAAATCCATCTTTAAGTCCAGATGGTAAAACAGCCTATTTTAGTTTTGAGGGTGATATTTGGAGAGTAGATTCAAATGGAGGCAATGCTTCAAGAATTACTGCATTAGAAGGAGAGGAAATTAATCCTCGAGTTTCTCCAAACGGCAAATGGTTAGCTTTTAGTTCTAATCAATATGGTAATTACGATGTGTTTTTGATGCCTACGAATGGCGGAACTATTAAGCAACTTACTTTTCATCAAGGAAAAGACGAAATGGAAAGTTGGGGATGGGATAGTGAAACAATTTATTTTACTTCAACACAAAACAATAATTTCGGAAGTTTTAAAACGAATATCAAAGGTGAAACACCTCAGCCACTTTTTAATCACTATTTCAATACTACAAACGGTTTAATTGAAAAACCAGATGGTGAATTTATTTTTACAAATTCAACCGAAAGTGCCAATCAAAGCAATCGTAAAAGATACAAAGGAGAAAATAATCCTGATTTATTAGGGTTTCATCCTAAAACAAAAAAATATCAACAATATACTGATTATAACGGTAAAGATTTTAATGCAAGTGTAGATGAAAATGGCATTGTTTATTTTATTTCTGATGAAAATAATAATGAATACAATTTATATAAATTAGATAACGGAAAAAAAACTGCCTTAACAAAGTTTAATACTTCTATAAAAAAACCATTTGTTGCAGCAAACGGATCTAAAGTTATATTTGAAAAAGATTACCAATTATTTATTTATGATGTTGCTCAAAAAAAATCACGCCCAATTGATATTCAGGTTAATTCAAATCAGAAATTAATAAAAGATCAAAACTTTAATGTTGAAGATGAAATTTCTTATTTTGATGTTTCTCCAGACGGTAAAAAACTCGCATTTGTAAGTCGTGGTGTTTTATTTGTTTCTGATATCGAAGGAAAATTTATCAATAAAATTTCTGATGGGGAAGAACGCGTTTTAGAAGTCAAATGGATGAAAGACAATAAAAATTTAGTTTTTAATCAAACATTTAAAGGGTATCAAAATTGGTTTAAAGTTGCAGCAGACGGAAAAGGAAAAGTTGAACAGTTAACTTCAGACTTAAGAAACAATCGTGATATTGCATTTAATCATAATTTAACTCAGGCAGTATATTTTAGCGGACGTGATCAAGTTCGATTATTAGATTTAGAGACTCTAAAATCTAAAACTATTGTAACAGACGAATTATGGGCTTTTCAGAACTCGCGACCTTCTTTTTCACCTAATGGAGAATATGTAGTTTTTACGGCAAAACGAAATTTTGAATTGGATATCTTCATATATAATATCAAAAAAAATGAGGTAATAAACCTTACAAATACAAGTGTAACCGAACAAGATCCGTTTTGGTCTCCTAACGGAAAATATATATATTTTGTAAGTGATCGAACGCAACCTTCATATCCTTTAGGGTTACAAAATCCAAAAATTTACAGATTTAGTTTAGATTGGTTTGCAGATTCGTTTAAATCCGATCAGTTTGATAAACTTTTTGCTGAAGAAAAAAAAGAAGATAGAACTAAGTCTGCTGAAGTTAACTTAGATTCAATTCAACCATTAATCGTAAATAAGGAAGGAATTTTAGAACGTGTAGAATTAGTTTCTGGATATTTCGGAAATCATTATTATCCTCATGTTTTTAGCGACTCTGGTAAAGAGTATGTTTTCTATAACACTAATCAAGAAAACGGACGATATCAATTTTACAAAAAAACATTTGAAGATTTTGAAGTTGATAAGTCTGAAAGAGTTTTTTTGAATTCAGCTCAACAAGTTTTAAATAATGGAAAAAATGTCTTTTTCTTAAGTAACGGTTCAATTTATAAGTTAGGTTTAACAACTACAAATCCAGATAAGATAAAAATTTCATACGCATTTACTAAGAACCTTAGTGATGAATTCAATCAAATGTATGAAGAAGCTTGGGCAGGAGTTGAAGAGAATTTTTACGACAGTAAATTTCATGGTGTAGATTGGAAAGCGCAGAAAGAAAAATACAAAGCTTTTTTATCTTTTGTAAATAACAGAAATGATCTTCGAATTTTATTAAATGATTTACTTGGTGAACTTAACGCATCACATTTAGGTTTCTCTTCAAATGGGAATGAAGAAAATAAGAAATTAAACTATTTTACTAATGAAACAGGAATTGTCTTTAAAAAAGATAAACCTTATGAAGTTGAATATATTGTTAGGAAATCTCCAGCTGCGCTAAAATCTGTAAATGTAGAACCTAATGATTTATTGGTATCAGTTAACGGAATAAAGGTAGATTCAAATCAAAATAGAGATTTTTATTTCACTACTCCAAGAAAACAAGAAGAACTAATTTTAGAATTTAATAGAAAAGGAGAAATAATTACTACAAAATTGCATCCGATTTCAAATGCAGCTTTCAAAAAATTATTGTATGATGAATGGATTTTAGAAAACAAAAATCGTGTAAATCAATTAAGTAATAATAGAATTGCCTATTCATATATGAAAAATATGAGTACAAATGAATTTGAATCTTTTCTATTAGATATGGTTGAACAAGAAAATAAAAAAGAAGGATTAATTCTTGATTTACGGTTTAATACTGGAGGAAATGTTCATGATAAGGTTTTAAATTTCTTATCTCAAAGACCTTATTTAAAATGGAAATATCGTGAAGGCGAATTTACAATTCAACCAAATTTTGCGCCTTCTGGAAAACCAATAGTTCTATTGATTAACGAATACTCATTAAGTGATGCAGAAATGACAGCCGCTGGTTTTAAAGAATTAAATTTAGGAACTGTTGTAGGACAAGAAACGTACCGATGGATTATTTTTACATCAGGTAAATATTTGGTTGATGGTTCTTATTATCGTTTACCAGCTTGGGGAACTTATACTTTAGATGGAGAAAGCCTTGAAGAAACAGGTGTAACTCCAGATGTTTATATTAAGAATACTTTCTTAGATCGTCAAGAAAATAAAGATCCGCAGTTAGAAAAGGCTGTGAAAATTATATTGAAAGAATTAAAATAAATTTTATAAAAATCACTGTTTTCAGTGATACAAATATATTCTTTAAATAGTAAGTTTGAATAAGCTAATGATTGAGATAGAAGCTTAAAAAAAAATTGAAAGAAAAAGGAAAAGAGTATTTGCTCAAACAAGAAGGAAGTTAAATAATTAACTTCCTTTTTTGTTTTGTAAATATTATAAAAAAAAACATCTCAAGCAATTGAGATGTTTTTAATTTTTATTTAGTTAAATATAATTCAAAAACTAAATCTGTATTTGGTGGAATTACATTTCCTGCACCTGCTTGACCGTAAGCTAAATGTGATGGAATAAAGACTAAAGCTTTATCTCCATAGTTCATGTTTTCAAAACCTTCAATAAAACCAGGAATTAGGCCTGTTTTTTCTCCAAATTTAAATGGTAATGGAAGATATTGTCCTGCATTTTTTCTACGAGCGTCTACCATATTGTACTTAGAAGCAATTTCTTCAATACCTGTATCAAATAAACGTCCATTTTCAAAATATCCAGCGTAATCTATTTGAATGTTATCTCCAATTTGTGGCTTTTCGTTAGAGCCTTTGTAAAAAATATAAATACTTAAACCAGATTTTGTTTTAGTAGCTTTTGCTTTTGCTTCTTCAAAACGAGTTGCATTTTCATTTATTACGCCTTCAATTGCTTTATCTGCCTCAGCTTGTGCAGCTTTGTTTTTTTCAATTGCATTTTTAAAAACGTTAGGAGCATCAAACTTTTTAGCCTCATCTCCAACACGAATAATTCTTACTTTATTCATAATATCTTCTTGAGCAATTGTATCAACAATTTCTTGACCTTTTACTACATGTCCAAAAACAGTATGCATTCCATCTAAATGTGGTTGAGCACCATGAGTAATAAAAAATTGTGAACCATTGGTACCAGGACCTGCATTTGCCATTGATAAAACTCCTGGTCCATTGTGTTTTAAATCTGCAACTATTTCATCAGGAAAGTTGTATCCAGGGCCTCCCGAACCATTTCCTAATGGATCACCTCCTTGAATCATAAAGTCAGAAATTACTCTGTGAAATTTTAAACCATCATAAAATGGTTTTCCTTTATACTCTTCTTGTACAAAAGCATGTGTTCCTTCTGCCAAGGCAATAAAATTTGCTACTGTAATTGGGGTTTTCTGATATTCTAAATTAATTAAAATATTCCCCTTATTTGTTTCAATTTCGGCATACATACCGTCAGAAAGATCATTTTCTTCTTTTTTGTTACAAGATGATACAGCGACTACTGTAAGTATTAATAATAAAATTTTTTTCATTATTTTTTGTTTATTAAGTGAATTTCAAAAATTAAATCTGTATTTGGTGGAATTCTGTTTCCTGCACCTCTTTCTCCGTAAGCTAAATTTGAAGGGATAAAAATTAAGGCTTGGTCACCATAATTAAGATTTTCAATTCCTTCAATGAAACCTTGGATTAATCCTGTTTTACTTCCGTAATTGAAAGGAAATGGTTCGTATCCGTTTGCTGCTTTTCTTTTTAGATCAAATTTGTTAAATTTTGTTGCAATTTCTTCAATTCCAGTGTCAAATAATGAACCATCTTTAAAAAAACCTGCATAATTAACAAGTACCTCTTCTCCTTGGCTTGGTTTTTTACCGTCACCTTTTTTAAAGACGTAAATAGCAACACCATTTGGTAATATTATTGCTTTTTCTCGAGCATTGTTAATTCGTTCTAAATTTTCTTTTGTTGCAATTTCTGTTTTTTTTGCGTTTTCAATTTCTTTCTTTTTAATATCTTCTTGAGTGTTTATGAAAACTTTATTGGCATTAAATTTTTTTGCTTCTTTACCTTGACGAATAATTTTAACTGATTTTATTTCATCATTTTGAGCGATTGAATTAACTACATCTTGTCCTTCAATAACATGACCAAAAACAGTATGTTTTCCATCTAAATGTGGTGTTGGTACGTGTGTAATGAAAAATTGCGAACCATTAGTTGCTGGACCTGCATTTGCCATAGATAAAATTCCAGGTTTGTCATGTTTTAATTCTGGCACAATTTCATCTGGGAATTTGTAACCTGGTCCGCCAGAACCATTTCCTTGTGGATCTCCTCCTTGAATCATAAAATCTGAAATAACTCGATGAAATTTCAAACCATCATAATATTTCTTATTTTGATATTTTTTATCAACAGAAGTATTTGTTCCTTCAGCTAAAGAAACAAAATTTGCAACCGTCATTGGAGTTTTTTGGTATTCTAGCTGTACGATAATATTACCTTTTGAGGTTTCTAAATTCGCGTACATTCCATCTTCAAGTTTTTGAGCTTGAGTTGAAATTGTAAGTACGCAGATTAAACTTAATAGCACTTTTTTCATAAAAATTTTATTGATTTGTTTTAATATCTTTCAAAGTAACAATACAAATTAAAGGTTCATTTAATCCGATTTTTTCATTGTCACCTAAATATCCGTATCCTAAATGTGAAGGAAATAAGAATGAAATAGTTTCTCCTTTTCTCATTAATTTAACTGCATGACGTAAACCTACCATGATTTCTTGTTTATCTACTGTGTAAATTTTAGGAACTGTTTCTTCTATATTGTAAATAGTTTGACCGTTTATATCTTGAATTTCAAATTCAATTTCTACGATTTCTCCAATTTTTGGGGTTATTGTATCGTGTATGTTAGCATTAAGGTATTTATACCAAAAGCCATGTTGCGATTGATAATATTTATGAGTTGAATCTTTTTTAATTAATTCTTGAATTTGATCTTCTTCTGAACCAACTAAAGCTCTGTTTCTCTCAATTGATTGTTTTAAAAATTCACCTCTACTATTAGATATTGGTTTTCTTGGTCCTTCTTTTTTACAAGAAAGTAACGAAAAAAATGTTGCAAATAAACTTAATAAAAATATAGATTTTTTCATTATTATTCTTTGTTTTCTTCTGCTAAAATTCGTTCAAATAGTTCAATAGTTTCTTCTAATGAAACCATTGATTTTCCTCCAGCGGCATTGATATGACCACCTCCATTAAAGTGTTTTCTAGCGAATTCATTTACATCAAAATCACCTTCAGAACGGAAAGAAATTTTAATAATCCCTTCATCTTTATTTTCTATAAAAATAGCTGCAAAATCAATATCTTTAATAGATAAACCATAATTAACAATTCCTTCTGTATCTCCTTTCTGAAAATTAAAAGTATAAAGCTCTTTTTGTGATAGGGTAGTGTAAGCTGTTCGACGTTTTGAAAGAACTTTTAGATTTTCTAAAGCTTTACCTAAAAGTTGTAAGCGGTTATATGAACTCGTGTTGAAAAGCTTTGCGTGAACCATAGGATTGTCAACACCTTTGTCTATTAAATCTGCAACAACACGGTGTGTATTACCAGTTGTTTTTTTGAATTTAAACGAACCAGAATCTGTTACAATTCCTGTATAAATGCAAGTCGCGGCATCTGTGTTGATGTATTTGTCCATTCCTAAATTAATTAGGAAGTTATATAATAATTCGCAAGTTGAACCATAATCAACATCTGATATAGTTACTTGAGCATAATCATCTGGCATTTGATGATGATCAATCATAATAAACGGAGCAGAAAGCTTATTTAAAACCACTTCCATTTGTTCTCCAGTTCTATGAAATGCATTAAAATCTAAAGTGAAAATTAATTCGGCTGATTCTAAAAAATTAGTACAATTTAATTTGTCTTTTTCAAAGATTTCGATTTGAGCTGAACCTGGTAACCAAGCTAAAAAGTCTGGAAAATCATTAGGTGAAATGACTTTTACTTCATGATTTAGTTGTTTTAAAACATGCATTAATCCTAACGTTGAGCCTAAAGCATCACCATCAGGATTTCTATGGGGTATAATTGCTATTTTCTTAGAAGTTGATAATAAGTTTAATACCAACTTTGTATCTATTGTATTCATCATATTGCGAAAATAAACTATTTTTTTATAATTTATAATCACGTAGTTATTTTTTGGTGAATTATAATTCAGAATTGCTTATTCGTTGTAAACCTTTTATGTCTTTCAGAATGATTTTTTTACCAACTAAATCAATATGATTAGATTTTTTTAGATCTGCTAATAATCGAATACAACTTTCTGTTGCAGTACCAACCATTCCAGCAATTTCTTCTCTAGAGAGTTGAATTTTTAATTCTCCTTCAGCTGTAATTCCAGAGATATTGTGTAGGTGCAATAAAGCAGATGCTAAACGTTCTTTAACGCTCTTGTTAGAGAAACTTGTAGCTGCTTCGTTCGCATTTTTCAATTCACAACAAATTTCCTTCGTTATTTCTAACGAAAATTTATTATTTTGATTAAAGAAATTCATTATTTCTGTTTTAGGAATAAAACAAACTTTCATGTCTTCAACTGCAATTGCACTTAAACTTGATTTTTCTTCACTAATGACAGCATGTTGGCCTAAAATTTTGCCTTTATTTACTAATTTTAATACGCTATCTTTTCCGTTAGAACCTAATTTTACAATTTTACAAGTTCCTTCTTTTACACAATAAACACCATTAATAACATCACCTTCATTAAATATAGCTTCACCTTTTTTAATGTTAAAGGCAGTTTTAGTTTCAGACATCTTTATTAGCTCTTCTTTGTTAAGTGCTTTAACTGAACTAAATTCTCTAACTATACATTGTTCGCATCTTTCCATAATTAATTTTTTAGCAACACTCAAATATACACTTTTTTATGATAAATATCATTTTATTTAAGATATGTATTGAAGAATTTTACTGAAAAGATTAAATAAAATAAGGAAAAATGGTTAAATGTTTTCACTGTGGAAATGAAATTGTTGAAAATGAGCAAGTTTTATTCGATAATAAAGAATTTTGTTGTAACGGCTGTAAAACAGTTTATGAAATTTTTTCTTCTAATGGTTTAGAATGTTATTATGATTTTGAAAAAATGCCTGGAACAACACCTACTCAAGTTTCAGGAAAATATAATTTTCTAGATAATCAAGATATTGTTTCTAAGTTATTAGATTTTCAAGAAGAATCAATTCACATAGTTCGTTTATATATTCCTCAAGTACATTGTAGTTCTTGTATTTGGATTCTTGAAAACTTAAATAAATTAGATCAAGGAATATCTTCATCACAAGTGAATTTTTCTCAGAAAAAGGTCTCAATAAATTTTAATCCAACTACAACGAATTTAAAAGAGATTGTTTTATTGCTTTCTAGCATTGGATATGAACCTTACATAAGTTTAGAAAATTATGATGCTAAACCGAAATTTATAGATCGCAGTTTAATTTTTAAGATAGGTGTAGCTTTCTTTTCATTCGGTAATATCATGTTACTTTCTTTTCCTGAATATTTTAATGTTGATGATTATTGGATGCAAGAGTATCGAGATTTTTTTAGATATGTGATTTTATTTATCTCGCTTCCTGTTTTCTTGTATTCAGCCACACCCTATTATATTTCGGCTTGGAATAGCATCAAACTCAAAACTTTTAATATTGATATTCCTATGGCTTTGGGAATCATTGTAATGTTTGTTCGTAGTTTGGTAGATATTTTTTTTCAAGACGGTCAAGGTTATTTAGATAGTATGTGTGGTTTGGTTTTCTTTATGCTTTCTGGAAAATTATTTCAACAAACAACTTTTAATTTTCTCTCGTTCGAACGTGATTACAAATCTTATTTTCCAATCGCAGTTACTAAAATAGAAAGTGATAAAGAAATTCCTATTCAGGTTTATGAAATTGAAAAACAAAACAAGCTATTAATTCGTAATCAAGAATTAATTCCTGTCGATTCGATTTTGCTTTCTGATCACGCTTATATTGATTATAGTTTTGTTTCTGGAGAAGCAATTCCTGTAGAAAAAAAATCAGGGGATAAAATTTTTGCAGGTGGAAAACAAATGGGAGAAGCTATTATTGTTGAATCTATAAATACGGTTTCTCAAAGTTATTTAACGCAATTGTGGAGTAACGATGTTTTCCAAAAAAAGAGCGAATTTAAATTCAGAACAATTACCGATAGAGCAAGTCAGCTTTTTACTCCTGCTTTACTTTTTATAGCTTTTGCAGGTTTGTTTTATTGGGGTTTTTATAATTGGAATATTGCATTTAACGTTTTTACAGCTGTTTTAATTGTAGCTTGTCCTTGTGCTTTAGCTCTTACTGCTCCATATACATGGGGAAACGTTATTCGTATAATGGGTAAAAAGAAATTCTATTTAAAAAACACAGTTGTTATAGAGCAATTATCTAATGTAAATGCCATTGTTTTTGATAAAACTGGAACTATTACTTCTAATGATTCTAATAATATTAGATATGTTGGAAGTGAATTGAATAAAGAAGAGATCTCAGCATTGAGAAATATAGTCCGTGGCTCAAACCATCCACTAAGTAGAAGATTATATAATTTTTTACCAGAAGTTAAGATTGATAAACCTTCAATGTTTGAAGAAATTGCGGGTTTAGGAATTGTAGGAGTAATAAATGCTAAAACATTTAAAATAGGTTCTTCAAAATTGGTTGGTTTAGAAAATGAAAAATCCTCAATAAAAGAAACACGAGTATATATTCAAATTAATGATGATAATAAAGGCTTTTTTGTTTTTGAAAATCAATATCGTGAAGGATTAAGTGAATTGTTTTCTAACTTAATTAGCGAAAATTATAAACTTTTTGTGCTTTCTGGAGATAATGATGGCGAACAAAAAAATTTAGAAAGAATATTGCCAAAAGAAGTTTCTTTAGTTTTTAATCAAAAACCAGAACAAAAATTAGAATTTATAAAAGAATTACAAGTTCAAGGATTAAACGTGATGATGGTTGGTGATGGTTTAAATGATGCAGGAGCTTTAGCTCAAAGTAATGTTGGGGTTTCAATTTCTGAAAATGTAAATGTTTTTACACCTGCTAGTGATGGTATTTTAGATGCTAGTAATTTTTCGAAAATTCAATATTTTTTACATTATTCTAAAAATGCAATGAAGACTATAAAAATGAGCTATGGGTTAGCTTTAACATATAATATAGTTGGAATTTCGTTTGCATTGACAAATAATTTGTCACCATTGGTTGCGGCTATTATAATGCCTATAAGTACTGCTACAATTATTGGTTTTGTAACAATAATGACTCATTTTTACGCTGGTCGAAAAAGTTAAAAAAATCCTAAAAAAAAGATTATAAACTGATAAATGTCAGGTTTTAAAATAGAATGGAATGGTATTTTTGATAGAAATAAATCAATTATGGGAGTAATATATATATTGATATGCATAAGCATTTTTGTAGCAGCAATTTTCCTCATTCTGTTCATCAAATCTGTTAAAAATGGGCAGTTTGATGATGATTACACTCCGTCAGTTCGGATGCTTTTTGAAGATGAGGTAAAAGCAGAACCAAATTCGAAAAATTGTGAAAAAGATAAATCAAAAACAACTCAAATTAATTAAATATGGAAATGCAACAGTTTTACTATGACAACAAAATTGTTAAGAAATTCCTTTACGTATCAATACTCTATGGAGTTATTGGAATGTTAGTAGGTTTGTTATTAGCACTTATGTTTATTTTTCCTAATATTACCGATAATATTCCGTGGCTGAGTTTCGGTAGAATTAGACCTTTACATACCAATGCAGTTATTTTTGCCTTTGTAGGTAACGCTATTTTTGGTGGAGTTTATTATTCTTTACAAAGACTTCTGAAAACTAGAATGTATAGTGATGTTTTAAGTAACATTAACTTCTGGGGATGGCAGATCGTTATTATTTCTGCAGTTTTAACTTTACCCTTAGGTATTACTTCTTCAAAAGAGTATGCAGAATTAGAATGGCCAATTGATATTGCTATTGCTGTAGTGTGGGTAGTATTCGGTTTAAATATGATAATGACAATTTTAAATCGAAGAGAACGCCATCTTTACGTTGCAATTTGGTTTTACTTGGCAACTTTTGTAACAGTTGCTGTATTGCATATATTTAACAGTTTAGCTTTACCAGTTAACTTGTTTAAATCTTATTCTGTTTATGCAGGAGTCCAAGATGCTTTGGTGCAATGGTGGTACGGACATAATGCGGTAGCATTCTTTTTAACAACTCCTTTCCTTGGTTTAATGTATTATTATTTGCCAAAAGTTGCTAACAGACCTATTTATTCATATAGATTGTCGATCATTCACTTTTGGTCTTTAATCTTCCTTTACATTTGGGCAGGACCTCACCACTTACTTTATACAGCTTTACCAGAATGGGCACAAAACTTAGGAGTTGTTTTCTCTGTTATGTTAATTGCACCATCTTGGGGAGGTATGATTAATGGATTGTTAACTTTAAGAGGTGCTTGGGACAAAGTTAGAACAGAACCAATCTTAAAATTTTTCGTTGTTGCAATTACTGGTTATGGTATGGCGACTTTTGAAGGACCTATGTTATCACTTAAGAATGTAAACGCTATTGCGCACTATACAGATTGGATCGTTGCTCACGTTCACGTTGGTGCTTTAGCTTGGAATGGTTTCATGGCTTTTGCAATTTGTTATTGGTTATTACCTAGAATGGCTAAAACAGAATTATATTCTAAATCTTTAGCAAATTTCCACTTCTGGATTGGTACTTTAGGAATTATATTATATGCTATTCCAATGTATATTGCAGGATTTCAACAACACTTTATGTGGAAGGATTTTAATCCAGATGGAACATTAAAATACGGAAACTTCCTTGAAACTGTTACTGCAATTATGCCAATGTTCTATATGAGAGCTATCGGAGGTTCTTTCTTTATAATTGGAGTTTTAGTTATGGTTTACAACTTAGTTAAAACTATGAGTGCAGTTCCTGCAATCCAAGATGAATTTGCTGAAGCTCCAGCGTTGGTTAAAATTTCACCAAATAGAGTTAAAGGTGAAGGATTCCACTCTTGGTTAGAGCGTAAACCAATTCAATTAACAGTTTTAGCTACCATAGCAATCTTAATTGGAGGAATTGTGCAAATTGTACCTACATTGGTTGTAGACTCTAATATTCAAACTATTGAAAGTGTAAAACCTTATACTGCTTTAGAATTACAAGGTAGAGATCTTTACATT
This sequence comes from uncultured Flavobacterium sp., assembly GCF_947632075.1. GTDB lineage: Bacteria > Bacteroidota > Bacteroidia > Flavobacteriales > Flavobacteriaceae > Flavobacterium. The sequence goes on along the minus strand of NZ_CANRNX010000028.1, from coordinate 7,887 downwards.
AGAGAAGGTTGTGTTGGATGTCACTCTCAAATGATTCGTCCTTTCCGTTCAGAAGTAGAACGTTATGGTGAATATTCAAAATCAGGAGAGTATGTATATGATCATCCATTCTTATGGGGATCAAAACGTACAGGTCCAGATTTACATAGATTAGGAGGTAAATATTCAGACAACTGGCATTTTAATCATATGTATGACCCTCAAAGTACCTCTCCAGGTTCTATTATGCCAGGTTACAAATGGTTATATGCAAACAAAGCTATGGATCATACGGATATTGAAACTAAGATGCGTGTAATGGCAAAATTAGGTGTTCCATATTCAGAAGAAGATATTGTAAATGCTAGAGAACATATGAAGGCTCAAGCAATGCAAATTGAACAAAACCTTATGAATGACCCAGATTTTGTTAAATCATACGAAGAAAGTAAGAAAAATGCGCAATCACGAGGCGAAGAGTTTGTTCCAATGAGTGATAGAGAAATTACTGCTATGATTGCTTATTTACAGCGTTTAGGTACTGACATTAAAGTGAAAAATAGATAATATGTTAAAGTTCATAAAACATAATATGGATCATATTTCTGGGATAGAAATTTATCCAATCATCGCTTTATTAATCTTCTTTTTCTTCTTTTTGGGATTATATATTTGGGTTTTTACCTACAAAAAAGATAAACTTAATGAATTGAGTAATATTCCGTTAGATGAAGAAACTCAAAACTCTAAAAACGAATAGTTATGAAAAGATTTTTTCCGGTTTACGTAAGAGTACCAGTACTTTTCGCAATATTTTTTGGATTAGTCGAATACTTCATTAGCTCTGGGGATAAACCTGCATTTATTGAATACCCTTCAGTTTTAATATTATTAGGATTATTCTTGTTTGTTCAAATAGCTGTAGAAATTGTTGCAGCTTCAGTAAACAAAGTGGTTAATGCACTAATGACTCCAGAAGAACGTGCAGAAAAAGAACGTTTAGATAATCTTCCATTATCTCAAAGTCCTGGTTACAAAAAATTAATGCAATTATTAACTCGTACTAAATCTCAAAATGAAGAAACTACCATTGAATTAGATCATAATTACGATGGTATTAAAGAGTTAGATAATGATTTACCACCATGGTGGGTGTATTTATTCTATGCAACAATTATTTTCGCTGTTGTATATTTGGTACGTTATGAAATATTAGGAGCTGATAATCAAGTTAAAGAATTAGATAAAGAAATGGCAGCCGCTAAAATTCAAATTGAAGAATATAAAAAAACGGCTCCTGATTTATTAACTGCTGATCAGGTTGTAATGTTAACTGACGCATCAGACATTGCTGCAGGAAAAACTATCTATGATACCAATTGTGTAGCTTGTCACAGAGCTGATGGTGGTGGTGGAATTGGACCTAATTTAGCTGATGAATATTGGATTTTAGGAGGTGATATTAAAGATATTTTTAATACAATTATGGAAGGAGGCCGTGATGGTAAAGGAATGGTTGCTTGGAAAAGTCAAATTAAACCTTCAGATATTCAAAAAGTATCGAGTTATATTTTAACTTTACAAGGAACAAATCCACCAGATGCAAAAGCTCCTGAGGGTGATTTAGTTTCTGCGACTGTGGTTGTTGAAAACGAAGCAACTACTCAAGAAGATGTTGAAAATTAATATCGAATAAACTTTAATTAGTTTTTATTTTATCGGCCACAGCTAAATTCTTTGGTTGTGGCCGATTTTTAATTTTATACGAAGACAATTTAAAATAAAAAAAATGGAAATAGAAAAAGATGAAAGTTTCAGAGATAGTATCGGAACTATAAATAGCGATGGTAAACGTAAATGGATTTATCCAAAAAAGCCATCAGGAAAGTTTTATGATAAAAGAAAAATTGTAAGTTACTTTTTAATTCTTTTTTTATTAGGTGCGCCTTTTATTAAAATTAATGGTAACCAACTTTTTTTATTCAATGTGTTTGATCGAAAGTTTAATATTTTTGGGATTCAATTTTGGCCGCAAGATTTTTATTTAATAGTAATATCAATTATTATTGGAGTAGTTTTTATATCTTTATTTACAGTAGTTTTTGGAAGAATATTCTGTGGTTGGATTTGTCCACAAACTATTTTTCTTGAATTAGTTTTCAGAAGAATTGAATATTGGATTGATGGTGATCGTGGATCTCAAATTCGATTAGATAAACAAGAATGGAATGCTGAAAAAATAAGAAAACGAATTACGAAATGGTTTATATTTTTCTTAATTTCTTTTCTTATCGCAAATGTTTTTCTTTCTTATCTATTAGGAAGTGATGAGGTTCTTAAAATGATTACGGAAGGTCCGACTCACAATTTATCAACCTTGATTGGATTATTAATTTTTACAGGAGTTTTCTATTTTATTTTCGCATGGTTTAGAGAGCAAGTTTGTATAATTGCATGTCCTTACGGTCGTCTTCAAGGTGTACTCCTTGATGATAAATCAATTGTTGTAGCTTACGACTATGTTCGTGGAGAAGGTGAAAACGGAAGAGCAAAGTTCAAGAAAAACGAAGATAGAAAAAGTACTGGTTTTGGAGATTGTATTGACTGTAAGCAATGTGTAAATGTTTGTCCAACCGGAATTGATATTCGTAATGGAACTCAATTAGAATGTACGAATTGTACTGCTTGTATTGACGAATGTGACGCGATGATGGAGTCTGTTAATTTACCTAAAGGGTTAATTCGTTATGCTTCTGAGCGTGAGATTTCTGCAAAGGAGAAATTTAAACTTACAGCTCGAATGAAAGGATATGCTGCTGTTTTATTTATATTAGTTGGATTATTAACAGGAATGTTGTTTTTACGTAGCGAAGTTGAAGCTAAAATTTTACGTCTTCCAGGTCAATTATTTGAACATAAAGGTGAAAATATTAGTAATGTTTATACTTATAAAATTGTGAATAAAACCATTCATGATTATAACGATGTTTCTATAAGATTAATAGATCCAAAAGGTGAGATTATTTTAGTAGGAAATGAAAAAATAAAAATTGAGAAAGAAGGAGTAGCTCAAGGAACTTTATTTATTGAAATTCCTCAAGCTCAATTAGAAGGAGATAAAACTAAGCTACATTTAGAAATTTTAAACGAAAATGTAGTAATTGATAAAACAACAACAAATTTTCTTGGACCAAGAAGTTTTAACTAAAACATTTAATTATGAAATTTAATTGGGGAACGGGTATCACTATCGGAATTATTTTATTTATGGCTTTTATCCTTCAATATGTTATTCGAGTTCAGATTGATTCTCGTTACGATAACGAATTAGTTACTGAAGATTATTATCAGGCTGAAGCTTTAATCGATTCTAAATATAAAAAACGAGAAAATGCGAATAATCTTTCTGAAAAGTTAATTATTAAAAGTGTAGTTGAAGGGGTTGTAATCGAATTTCCTGAAAATTTTGATTTTTCAAAAATAAGTGGAGAAATATCTTTATACCGTCCATCAAATCAAAAATTAGATCAAAATTTTCAAATTAAACTAAATTCTAACGCTTTAATTATTCCTAAGAATCAATTAGAAAGTGGAAGATGGGATGTTTCTGTTGATTGGACTTACGACGGAAATGATTACTTAAATTCAGAATCATTCAATTTAAACTAAAAATATGATCTCAGCCTTATTATTTGGCTTGTTAAGTAGTTTACACTGCGTTGGAATGTGCGGACCGATAGCTTTAATGCTTCCTGTTAACAGAACAAATTCAGCATTACGAATAATTCAAACTTTGTTATATCATTTAGGTAGAATTTGTACTTATGCTTTTCTTGGTTTTGTTTTCGGAATTTTTGGAAAAGGTTTATTTATCGCAGGCTTACAACAACGATTTTCAATTGTTATTGGTGTTCTGATGCTTATTTATGTACTTCTTCCTAAAAAGAATTTGGATAAAATTAGATTTTTAAATCCTTTTTTTAAAATAATATCTAAGATTAAATCAAGTTTAGGTAAGCTGTTAACAAATAAATCAAAAACAAGTTTTTTGTTGATTGGAATACTAAATGGTTTTTTACCTTGCGCCATGATTTATGTAGCTTTGTTTGGTGCTTTAGCTACGCAAGATCCATTTCAGGGAAGTTTATATATGATGCTTTTCGGAATTGGAACTATCCCTTTAATGAGTTTAGTAGTCTTAATATCAAATAAAATAACGGTTGCTACACGAAATAAAATATTAAAGTTAGTACCGATTTTTGTTACTATTTTAGGATTTTTGTTTATTTTGAGAGGTTTAGGATTAAATATACCTTTTATATCACCCGGAACCTTAAACTTGTTTGTTAGTTCAAATCCAGATTGCTTTTGATTATTCAAAGAGTGAAATTATTAAAGAAGAATATTATATTTAATACAAAAGGCATAGTATAAACTATGCCTTTTGTATTAAATTAAAAATTATTTTTAAATTTTTTTGTATTCTCTAATCAATTCTTTTAAATGTCGATTTGAGGTAACATCAACATCTTTATCTGATAAAAAATGTTTAAATCTGAATTGAAGCCTATAATTTTTTAGAATAATTTCTTGTTCAATTGTCAAAAGTAGATTTCTTAAATGTTGTTTTTCAGATTCAATGCTTTCTAAAAGTTCAAATTTAGAGCCAAAATCCCTTCTAAAAGTATTTGTGTTAAATGGAATTGAATTTAAAATTTGCATCTGTTTTTTTGATTTCAAATCTAAATTAGATATAATTTTTATTGTAAGTTCTTCAATTTCATTTTTTGATAAAAGATCTATGTTTTCTGGAATTAAAGATTCTAATTGATTCTTTTTAGTTGTTTTATTTGTTTGATTTTTTTTTGATTCATTCAATTGGATGTATCCACTTCCAAAACAATTTTTACAACTCGCGTTTAAACCTTTACAAGAACAAATTTCGGTTTTCATATTTTTAGATTACATTTTTTCAGTTTGTTCATTATTTTAAATAAATAAAGTTGTTACTGAAAGTTCAATTAACACAAAGATAATCATCTTTTTTTTTGAATAACAATTTAATAAGTCTATAATTTTATTTCATTCAGCTTATTGAATCTACTAATTCAATTGATAATTCAAATCCTGAAGGGTTTTCTTTTTAAGCTTATAAAAAAAGCCACTTCAAAATATCGAAGTGGCTTTTTTCATTAACAAACTAAACTTAAACTATATTGTATTAAAAGCAATATTCATTTTCTGCAATTACTTTATCAGCTACGATATCGCGTAAAGCAACTACGTTTGGCATGTTGTCGTATTTTGTAAAACGACGTAATCCCATTAACATCATGCGTTGTTCATCACCTTCAGCAAAAGAAGCAATTCCTTCTTTTCCTTTGTTGTTAATGATGTCAGTTGCATGGTATAAATATAAACGTGTCATTGCAATTTGTACTTTAGCAGCATCTTCTCCGATTTTAGCAACTAATTTCTCAGTTCTTAAAATTGCAGATTCTGCCATGTAAATTTCAATTAACATATCTGAAGCAGCCATTAATAATTGTTGGTGTTTATCTAATTCAGTTCCGTATTTTTGAACTGCAGATCCAGCAACCATTAAGAATGCTTTTTTCAATTTAGCTAATAATGCTTTTTCTTCAGCAAATAATTCATCGTAATCTGGAGTAGTGAAATCTGGAATTCCCATTAATTCTTCTCCAACAGCCATTGCAGGTCCTAATAAATCTACGTGACCTTTCATTGCTTTTTTAATTAACATACCAACAGTTAACATTCTGTTGATTTCGTTAGTTCCTTCATAAATACGAGAAATACGAGCATCTCTCCAAGCAGATTCCATTGGCGTATCTTCAGAGAATCCCATTCCTCCAAAAATTTGAATTCCTTCGTCTGCACAACTTTGTACATCTTCTGAAACGGCAACTTTTAAGATAGAACATTCGATAGCGAATTCTTCAACACCTTTTAATTCTGCTTCTTGATGTGAAGCTCCTTCAGCTAAACGTGCATTGATTCTGTTTTCGATATCACCAGCAGCTCTATATCCAGCAGATTCTCCAACATAAGCATTTGTAGCCATTTCTGCAATTTTGGCACGAATAGCACCGAAGTTTGCGATTGGTGTTTTAAACTGAATACGCTCGTTAGCATATTTTACAGAGTTTGTGATTAAACGACGTTGAGAATCTAAACAAGCTGCAGCTAATTTAATACGACCAACGTTTAATGCATTCATCGCAATTTTAAATCCTTCACCACGACCAGCTAACATATTTTCAACCGGAACTAAAGTATCGTTATAGAATACTTGGCGAGTTGAACTTGCACGAATTCCTAATTTGTGCTCTTCTTCACCTAAAGTAATTCCGTTTGGATTTGCAGGATCATATTCAACGATGAATCCAGTGATGTTCTTATCGTCTTCGATACGTGCGAAAACAATCATTACATTACAGAAACCAGCGTTAGAAATCCACATTTTTTGTCCGTTGATTTTGTAGTGTTTTCCGTCAGCTGTTAATTCAGCCTTAGTTTTTCCTGAGTTTGCATCAGATCCTGCTCCTGGTTCTGTTAAACAGTAAGCTCCGAACCATTCACCTGAAGCTAATTTAGGAACGTATTTATTTTTTTGTTCTGTAGTACCATATAATGTAATTGGCATTGTACCAATTCCTGTATGAGCTCCGAAAGCTGTAGAAAAAGATCCTGTTGCACCTGAGATGTAATCACAAGTTAACATGGTAGAAACGAATCCCATTCCTAAACCACCAAATTCTTCTGGAACTGCAACTCCTAAGAATCCTAAATCTCCAGCTTTACGCATACATTCTTCTGTAAATGCGTAATCTTTTTTCTCGAAACGTTCTTTGTTTGGCCAAATTTCGCGATCAATAAATTCTTTTACTGATTCGCGCATCATAATTTGTTCTTCAGAAAAATCTTCTGGAGTGAAAATGTTTTGTGAAAGTGTTTCTTTTACTAAGAATTGACCTCCTCTTGTTATATCTGCCATAATCTATATTTTTATAAGATGAACTAAGATTTTAAAATGTTGTTTTTCTCAATTCAAGTTTAACTTAATACTTGGTTAATTAAATAGTGTTTTTATTATGTTTTATAAGTAAAGTAGTGTTTTTATTATGTTGTTTTATAGTAATTCATAAATTCCTGCTGTACCTTGACCTGTACCTACGCACATGGTTACCATTCCGTATTTGTTACCACGGCGTTTCATTTCGTCAAATAACTGAACTGATAACTTAGCTCCTGTACAACCTAGTGGGTGACCTAAAGCAATAGCACCTCCGTTTACGTTTATGATATCTGGATTTAAATCTAACTCACGAATTACAGCTAATGATTGTGATGCGAAAGCTTCGTTAAGCTCAATTAACTCGATGTCATTTTGTTTTAAACCTGCTTGTTGTAACGCTTTTGGAATAGCTTTTACAGGACCAATTCCCATGATACGAGGTTCAACCCCTGCAGAAGCAAAAGTTACTAAACGAGCAATTGGCTCTAAGTTTAATTCTTTCACCATTTCTTCAGACATAACTAAGACAAAAGCAGCACCGTCTGACATTTGAGAAGAGTTACCAGCTGTAACAGATCCGTCTGCTGCGAAAACCGGACGTAATTTGTTTAAAGCTTCTATTGAAGTTTCTTTACGTGGTCCTTCGTCTTTAGCAACAGTGTATGATTTGGTTTCTTTTTTACCTTTTTCGTTTATGAAGGTTTGTTCTACTGTAATAGGAACAATTTGAGAATCGAATTTACCTTCAGCTTGCGCTTTTAAAGCTTTTAAGTGAGAATTTAATGCAAATTGATCTTGGTCTTCACGAGAAATATTGAATTGTTTAGCTACAGCTTCTGCAGTTAATCCCATTCCCCAGTAGTAATCTT
>NZ_CANRNX010000027.1 GCF_947632075.1 uncultured Flavobacterium sp. | reverse complement strand
TCGTATAAAGATTTGTTGGTTTGGAACCAATTGATTTGCATTCCTTCCATTACCGAATTGTATAAATAAACACTTCCGGTAACTAATAATAAAAAGGCAGTTACAGCAATTGGAATCCAAGTTCGTATTTGTTTACGTTTTTTGAATCGTTGTTCTCTTAATTTTACGCGTAATGATTGTTCTTCAGCAAAACGAGGCAAAGCTTTATCAATAGAAAGCGAGATGTTTTCAGTAACCTTACGGTCTGCTTCAATTTCACTCATCATTGGATCTGCCTTAGCGAATTTAACCAAATCGGCATTTTGTAATAAACGTTTTAAATCGCTTATAATTTCTTTACTCAACTTGATTTTTTTGTCTTTAATCGTTTTTTGAAGATGTAAAACCAATTCGGCAGTTGTTGATTCTTTTGCAGGAATATCAAAAACTTCTTCAATATAATCTCTGGTGATATCAGTCATTTCAGAATAGTAAGTTTTCACATCACCATTCATAATTAAACGTTTCCCATCTAAAAGCTGAAGTTTTTTAGTGATTTTTTCTAATGGCGTTTTAAACAAATCATCTTCCGTTAAGTTTTTCTCTTGACGTTTTTTGATGATGTAATAGGTTAAAAATCCAAATCCAAGACAAAGCAGTAAAGCAATAATGTAATAAACAATTTTAGAAGTATCTGTAGATCCACCTAAGTTTGCTTTAATATCATACATCGGTTGTTTTAAAGTATCAACTGCAACGTTAGTTACCTCAACATCGAATAAATCGGTTTGAAAATTCTTTCCGTTAATTAAAACCGATAATCTTGGAACGGTGTATTTTCCTGAATCAAACTGGGTTAAGGTATATTTTTTAATCAACTCCATTTTACGATCGTTTAAAATCGTATCAATCGGAGCAGCTTCTAAAACCTCAAACGGACCAATCATTTTTTGTTCCGGAAAAACAACCTTATCATTTTCACTAGCATTTGCCTTAATAGTTAAATTAAAAGCAGAACCAATTTTAATTTGGGTTGAATCAACTTCAGAAGTCACAGGTTTCTGCGCAAACATCTGAAAGTTTAATCCGAAAAGTATTAATAAAAAAATGTGTTTCAAATTCATTTTATCTTGCTTTAAAATAAGCTAATAATTTTTTAACGTAACTTTCGTTAACACTAGAATTAATGGTACCTGCCCCCGATTTTGTGAATATGTTTTTGAAATAGTTTTCCATTTCATCAAAATGTTTTGCATAACTTAAACGAACATCTTTATCGTTGGTATTTACAAACATTTCTTCACCTGTTTCGGCATCTTGCATTAAAACTAAACCTACGTTTGGCATTTCTTTTTCACGTTTATCGTAGATTCTAATTCCGGTGATGTCGTGTTTTTTAGCTGCTATTTTTAATGTTTTTTCGTAATCTTGAGTCTGAAAATCAGAGATTAAAAAAACAATAGCTTTCTTTTTCATTACTTTAGTAAGATATTCTAAAGCTTGAGAAATATTGGTTTTATTACTTTTAGGTTCAAACTGAATTAACTCACGAATGATTCGCAAAACATGTGACTTTCCTTTTTTAGGTGGAATAAATAATTCAATTTGATCTGAAAATAAAATCAATCCAATTTTATCGTTATTTGTAGTTGCAGAGAAAGCTAAGGTTGCAGCAATTTCTGTAACGATATCATTTTTAAATTGGGCGCTTGAACCAAAGTTTTGAGAACCACTTATATCTACCATTAACATTAAAGTTAACTCACGTTCTTCTTCAAAAACTTTGATATAAGGTTCGTTATAACGAGCGGTAACATTCCAATCGATTGCTCTAATGTCGTCACCGTACTGATATTGTCTAACTTCGGCAAAAGACATTCCTTTTCCTTTAAACGACGTATGATATTCGCCAGAAAAAATATGATCGCTTAATCGACGGGTTTTAATTTCGATTTTTCGAACCTTTTGTAAAATATCTTTTGTTTCCATTTAAATATAATTAAGTTGTAAAAAGCGCTACTTGTTTAAAAAAATTCAAACAAGTAGCATTTAATGTTTACTAATTAAAAATAATTAAGGAACTTGAATTTCATTTACGATTTTGTTGATGATATCAACAGATGTTACGTTTTCTGCTTCAGCTTCGTAAGTAATTCCAATTCTGTGACGTAATACATCAATTACAACGGCACGAACATCTTCTGGAATTACATAACCTCTACGTTTAATAAAAGCATAACATTTAGCTGCTAATGCTAAGTTGATACTTCCACGAGGAGAAGCTCCGTAGCTAATAAAAGGTTTTAAGCTTTCTAACTTAAATTGTTCTGGATAACGTGTTGCGAAAATAATATCTAAGATATATTTTTCAATTTTCTCATCCATATAAACTTCTTTCACTGCTTCCTGCGCTCTTAAAATCTGTTCAATAGAAACAACAGGATTGATTGTTGCGTAACCACCATTTAAATTTTGGCGCATAACTAAACGCTCTTCTTCTAATTTTGGATAGTCAATTACAGTTTTCAACATAAAACGGTCCATTTGAGCTTCCGGTAACGGATAAGTTCCTTCTTGTTCCACAGGGTTTTGAGTTGCCATTACTAAGAATGGTTTCTGTAATTTATGAGTTGTTTCACCAATAGTAACTTGCTTCTCTTGCATGGCTTCTAACAAAGCAGATTGCACTTTTGCAGGCGCACGGTTAATCTCATCGGCAAGAACGAAATTTGCAAAAATTGGTCCTTTTTTAATTGTGAAATCATTTTCTTTCACATTGTATATCATGGTTCCAACTACATCGGCAGGTAATAAATCAGGAGTAAACTGAATACGGCTAAATGATCCGTGTACAGCTTTAGATAAAGTATTAATTGCCAAAGTTTTTGCCAAACCAGGAACCCCTTCTAACAAAATATGTCCTTGACCTAATAAACCAATAAGTAAACGATCAATCATATGACGTTGTCCTACAATGGTTTTATTCATTTCGTTAACTAAAAGATCGATAAAAGCACTTTCTCTTTCAATTTTTTCGCTGATAGATCTAATGTCAGTAGTTATTGTTGTTGATTCCATATATATTTAAAAATCTCTTATTTATTTTAATTACAATGCAAATAGATAAATTTTTTTTCATTCGTGTTGTTAACAATCGGTTAAAATATAATCAAATACATATTTTTAAGTGATAATTATGAATTGTTTTTTATATTTTTAAGATTTAAACAAAGAACATGATAAATAAACGCCTGCTTATTAAGAATTTGTTAGCTCATTTTGATGAGAACAGCTTTTTTGATAAAAAAAGGCAGCTAAATTTACATACAAAAGAAGGTAAAGCAAAATTTTTAAAACATATTTGTGCTTTATCAAATTCAAACCCAAATAACAATTCCTATCTTGTTGTAGGAGTTGAAGATACGAATGATGAAATTGTTGGAATTGACTTTTATGATGATAGTAATATTCAAAATTTAGTAAATTCTTTTTTAATGTATCCTCCAAAAATAGCCTATGAAAATGTAAGGTTTCCGCATTTGCCATCTAATAAAGTTGTAGGATTGGTTACTATTTTTCCGAATCAAGAAATTAGTTTTTTTAAGAACAAAATTTACATAATAGAAAATTTTGCAACTTTTTCAAGAATAGGAAGTAATACCGTTCCGCGTTATGAAGAGCAGTTGTTTGATAATAAATCTGTAGTTGAATCTATTGAAAAAAATTCTCGAAATGATTTAAAACAGGTGATCTCCGATGTTTTAGAATTCATAAATATTACTCATGTAAATAGGCGACCAAAATACGAAGTTTTTAAAGAGTATTTTGTGCTTTGTTGGGCAGGAAATGTAAAATGGATTCGTGGAGTGCGTTTTCTTTCTCGTGTTGATATTTTTTTAGTTAATGAACATTTGAATTTGTTTTATTCTGAATTAGATGAGGTTACAATTACTTACAACGAAAATGAATTTATAATTACAGAATTTATAAAACTTGGTTTAAAAGAAGCTACTTCATGTTATCCTTTTAGTCGCCAAATTATTACTTTTCATGACAATGTTACATACACTATTCATTCTGAATTGATTTTTGAACTTCCTAAATATAATAAAAGATTACTTCATCATATTTACAATTCAAATTTGGTTTTAATTCGGAAATTAAAAAATGAAGAAATTTTCACTTCTTCTGAAGAACGCGATTTAGACTATCTGTCTCATTCTATGATGATTTGTTATTTGAACGGATTTAAAGAAGCAAAAGATGAACTGATTAGTTGTAAACAAGCCTTAAAGAATTCACAAAATGCTATGCTTTTTATCTCATTTAAAGAAGTAATGCGTATCTTACGCAAATTGAAATACGAAACAAATAAGAATGAATAATACTTTTGTAATCGGAGACATTCATGGCGGACTTAAAGCTTTAAAACAAGTTTTGCAACGTGCAGCTGTTTCTGAAAACGATACTTTGATTTTTTTAGGTGATTATACCGATGGTTGGAGTGATACAGCAAATTTAATTGATTTTTTGATCGAACTACAAGTCAAGCAAAAGTGTGTTTTTATGAAAGGAAATCATGAAGATATGGTTTTGAAATGGCTTAATGAAGAAGAAGATAATGAGCTTTGGCGCTTTCATGGTGGGCAATCTACAGTTGATATTTATCAAAATATTTCAAAGGAGAAAAAACAAAGACACATCGAATTTCTTTCGAGATTAAATGAATATTATTTAGACGATAATAACCGACTTTTTATTCATGCAGGATTTACTAATTTAAAAGGAGTAGATTTTGAATTTTTTAGAGGCATGTTTTGGTGGGATAGAACTTTGTGGGAAACCGCTATGGCCTTAGATAAAAATATAAACGAAGATGATGTTAAATTTCCTTCACGACTTAAATTATACAGTGAAATTTTTATCGGACACACACCAGTAACTCGTTTTAATGAAACTGTTCCAATGCATTTTGCTAATGTTTGGAATGTTGATACAGGTGCTGCTTTCAAAGGTAAACTAACAATTATGAATGTTGATACTAAAGAATTTTGGCAAAGTGATGCATTGCCAGAATTGTATCCAAATGAGAAAGGAAGAAATATTTAACTAAATAAAATATTTATATATTTGCAATGCAAAAAAATATAATAATTATGAAAAAAATAGCAGTAATTGCATGCTTACTTGGAGGGATTTTTACTTCACAAGCTCAAAAATTAAATGAAGTAAAATGGAATGTATTTAATACAATTGTAATTACTTCAGTTGAATTAGGTTATGAGCATTTTGTAGATACGGATCAATCAGTAGGAGCACAGATAATTCTTAATGATCGTTTTTCTTACGCTACTCAAAATAGTAAAGAAGGAAAATATAAAAAATTTAAAACAAGTAGTATAGCAGCTAATTATAACTTCTATTTTGGAGGGAAAGATGGTGAACACGCATCAGGATACTATGTAAGTCCATTCCTAAAATACAGATTTGGTTCTTATGATCATGATAAAAATGTAGATGGCCATATTCAAAGACTAGAAACAGACATGAACTCTTTTATTTTAGGAGTTGGAGTAGGTTATAAATTAGTTAAAAATGATTCATTTACGCTTTCTCCATTTGTTAATATTGGAAGAAACTTTAGTGATGAGGTTGTGGATCAATTTAGTGGCATTGAATTTAATGCTGGTATTAACTTAGGATACCGTTTTTAATAGCAATAAATATTATTTGAAAAGGTTGGAATTATGTTCCAACCTTTTTTATTGCGAATTTGTACTTGTTTCAAAATTTTCTATTTGTTCATGAACCATTTCTAAGGTTGATTGGTACCAATCTTCCATTAAAGGGTAAATCATTTTTGTAAAATCTTCTATCGGATGGTAAAATACAGATTTGGCTAAGGTTTCTTTAGTAGCAATTAAATCATTGTAATTTATTTTCTGAAACAAATTCAAAATCACACTGATAATTAAAATCATTTTTACACCTGAAAAGATGGCGCCTAACAATCTATTAAGTCCGCCAAGTGCAATTGTTTGAACAATTTTGGTAAGAAGCTTTCCAAGTAATTGAACACCAAATAGTACTAGTAAAAAAGTGAAAACAAAAGCACAAATGGTTACAATATTTGCATTCCATTGCGTTTTTTCTAAAATCCAATCTCTGAATAAAAATGAAAATTTAAGAGAAATAAAAATTCCTAAAACAAGTGATAATAACGAAACTACAGAAATAATTAGACCTTGTTTAAAGCCCTTATATAAAGCATAACCAATTACACAAGCAATAATAATATCGAGTATAAGCATATTTATAAAATAATTTACAGCTAAAGATATAAAACCGAATCATATAAAATACAAGTTTTGATAGTATCTTTGCACTTCAATAAAAAACTATGGCAAGAGACGAAAAATTAAAAGAGCGTTGGGAAGATTTGGTTTTAAAGTTATCTGACCAATTTGCCGATGGAGATAAATTAGATTTAGAAGAAATTATATATTTAATTGGCGTTCAAGAATTAGGTCAATTTAAGCGAAAATTTAAAAAAGACGATAAAGTGAACTTAATGCACATCGCAATTTGTAGATTATTAACTCCGTACGGATATTATGAATTCACACATTACGATGAAGACGGTTGGCCGCATTACGATGTAATAGAAAACTTACCGCCTTTAAAAGCAGGTGAACAATCTGTTTTAATGAAAGAAGCTATTGTAAGTTATTTTTTAGAGAACAAATACATTAATTAAAATCATTAAAAATTCAGTTTGAAATTTTTAGTCTAAAACAAAAACTGTAACTTTGTTGCAACTACTTCGAACAGCAAGATGATAGATAAAATTAAAGAGTTAATTGGTGAAGCGCAAGCTTTTACCACTGATAACAAAGAAACATTAGACGCATTTAGAATTAAATTTATTTCTAAAAAAGGTTTAGTTAACGAAATTTTCGCCGAATTTAAGAATGTTCCCAACGATCAAAAGAAAGATTTTGGTCAGGCAATCAATACATTAAAAAATACGGTTGAAGAAAAAATCAAAAATATTCAAGAAGCTTTAGAAGCAAAAGAAGAATCAAACGGACTTTTCGGTGATTTAACTCGTCCGGGAACTCCAATAAATTTAGGTTCTCGTCATCCAATTTCATTAGTTAAAAATCAAGTAATTGAAATTTTTTCTAATATTGGATTCAACGTTTCTGAAGGTCCAGAAATCGAAGACGATTGGCACAATTTCGAAGCTTTGAATTTTCCATTGCATCACCCAGCACGTGATATGCAAGATACATTTTTCGTACAAATGAATCCAGATCATTTGTTGAGAACGCATACTTCATCTGTGCAAACACGCTATATGGAAAGTAACAAGCCACCAATTCGTACTATTTCTCCAGGACGTGTTTTCCGTAACGAAGCTATTTCATCTCGTTCACACTGTATTTTTCACCAAGTGGAAGGATTATATATTGATAAAGATGTTTCGTTTGCAGATTTAAAACAAACCTTAATGTATTTTACTAAGGAAATGTTCGGGAAATCTAAAATACGTTTACGTCCATCATATTTCCCATTTACAGAACCAAGCGCAGAAGTTGATGTGTATTGGGGATTAAAAACCGAAACAGATTACCGTATTACGAAGGGAACTGGTTGGTTAGAAATTATGGGATGTGGAATGGTTGATCCGAATGTTTTAAAAGCGGTAAACATTGATCCAAATGAATATTCTGGATTTGCTTTCGGAATGGGAATTGAACGTATGGCCATGCTTTTATATCAATTAGGAGATATTCGTATGTATTTTGAAAACGACGTACGTTTCTTAGAACAATTCAAATCGAATTTTTAAAAAACGTAATAAACATAAATAGAAATCCTTGGTTTTTTAGCCAAGGATTTTTTATTGCAACAAATTGAGTTTTGTTTAAAGAAAAACAACAATAAAAGTCAATAAAAAATACACTAATTTTACCTTTTTGGAGTTATAACTATTTATGAGAGTTTGGTATTTGTTTCTGATGTTTTTTTTTGTTTCTGTAGCTTTTGCACAAGAAACAAATAGCTTATATCAAAACAAAAAATTCGCAACTTCAGACACCTTAATTCAATTGGAAAAAGTTTCAATAAATAATACTTTTTTTGAAGTTTTAGATTTAGAAGGAAATCCCATTCCAAAAGAAAATTATCAAATTAATTTTGAAAAAGGAATTTTAAAAATCGATCAAATTCCAACAGATTCCATACAGGTTAAATATTTAAACTACCCAAATTTCCTAACCAAGACCTATTCTATTTACAATAGAGAACGAATGGTTTCTAACGAAGCTGGTTCTTCATTATTCGTTGTTCCTGAAAAGAAAAAAAGTACGTATGTTCCGTTTGATGGTTTAAATACAGATGGAAGTATTACCCGAGGAATTACCGTTGGAAACAATCAAAATATGGTTACCAACTCAAATCTTGATTTACAAATTACCGGTAAACTTTCAGATAAAGTAAACATTCGTGCTTCCATTCAAGATAGTAACGTTCCTTTGCAAAACGGAGGTTATTCCCAAAAAATAGATGAGTTCGATCAGATTTTTATTGAACTATTTTCTAAAAACTGGTCCATAAA
Organism: uncultured Flavobacterium sp.; assembly: GCF_947632075.1. Taxonomy (GTDB): domain Bacteria; phylum Bacteroidota; class Bacteroidia; order Flavobacteriales; family Flavobacteriaceae; genus Flavobacterium. The sequence goes on along the minus strand of NZ_CANRNX010000027.1, from coordinate 20,767 downwards.
AGCGGGTGATTTGTTTATTGAAAATAGAAAATCTAAATATCTAAATTTCAATAAAAAGGTTCAAGGAATTTCAACCAAATTCACGTTTGAAAAAGAAAAGTCAAAAACTGAAATTGAAGCTGCCGTTGCTATTGCACGTGGGCAATATGCGCGAAGTAATTTTATTGGACAAGAAGGAAATCAAGGTCCGTATAAGTTAAAAGGAACCAATGGCGAATTGTACATTTTAATTATTTCAGGTTCAGAAAAAGTTTATGTAAACGGTAGATTATTAACCAGAGGTGAAAATAACGATTATGTAATTGATTACAATTCTGGAGAAATTCGATTCACGTCACTCTTTCCGATTACAGCAGATATGCGTATTGCCATTGAATATCAATATACCGATAGAAATTACACGCGTTATTTAGGTTATGGAGGAATTAACCATCAAACTAAAAATTGGAATTTTGCTGGTTATGTTTACACAGAAAGTGATATTAAGAATCAGCCCTTACAACAAAACCTAAGTCAAGAACAGATTGAAATTTTACAAGAAGCAGGAAACGATGTAAATAAAATGATGGCTCCCTCTGCTTATGAGGATACCTACTCTGAAAATAAAATTTTATACAAAAAAGAAGATTACAACGGAACCGAAATTTTTGTTTATTCCAACAATCCAGACGATCAATTGTATTCGGTTAGTTTTACTTATATGGGAACCAATTTAGGAAATTACGAATTGGTAAGCACAACCGGAATTGGTAAAATTTACAAATATGTTGAACCAATTGGCGATTTACCTCAAGGAACTTACGAGCCTGTATCTCGTTTAATTGCTCCTACGAGACTTATGGTTGCAACAGTTATGGCTAAATACAATCCGGATGAGAAAACTTTAGTCAATACAGAATTTGCTTTTAGTAATAACGATCAAAACTTATTTTCCCCTTTAGATGATCAAAACAATAAAGGTTGGGCTGGCAACATTAATGTAAGACAGCGACTTTTATCAAAGAAAATAAACTTAGATGCTTTTGCAGATTTTCAGTTTATACATAAAAACTTCAGACCAATTGAACGTTTATATTCGATAGAATTTGATCGTGATTGGAATTTAGATACACGAATTGGAAATCAGAATACAATAACAGCTGGTTTAACTGCTACACTTAATCCTCAAAGTTTCATAACCTATCAAATGGACCGATTGGAGTTTACTGAATCTTATAAAGGGTTTAAAAATACTTTAAATATTAATTATATAAAAAATGGCTTCACGGCACAATCCATTTCAAGTATTTTATCAGCGAATTCTCTTACTAATCATACTAATTTTATAAGAAGTAGTTCAAAAATTCAGTATAACAAAAACAATAAATGGATAGGAGTTAAATTTGATTTGGAAGATTATCAAATTAAAGATAAAATGTTACAAACTTTCCAATCGGCAAGTCAGCGTTTTTATCAAACCGATGTATTTGTTGGTAGGGGAGATAGTGCCAAAATGTATATTGAATTAGGTTATCAGTTTAGAGCAAATGATAGTTTACATGATAATCGTTTGCAACGAACTACGCAAGCCAATGCTTTCTATGTAAAATCACAGGTTTTTAAAACTAAAACATCTGATTTGAATGTTTATGTTAATTATCGAATTTTAGATTTCAAATACGGAAATCTGCCTTCAGAAAACACTTTAAATTCGCGTGTTGCATACAATGATCGTTTCTTTAAGAATTTAATTCAAACTGCTACTATTTATGAAAATACATCAGGAAGTATTGCACAACAAGAATTTACTTATATCGAAGTTGAAGCTGGTTTGGGAACGCATATGTGGAATGATTACAATGGAAATGGAATTCAGGAATTAGAAGAATTTGAAGTGGCTTTGTACCCAGATCAAGCAAAATATGTACGATTATATTTACCAAATCAAATTTATTTACGAACGCATCAAACCAAGTTTTCAGAAGCTTTAAATATTAATTTTAGTATTTGGCAAAACGAATCAGGTTTCAAGAAATGGATAAGTAAGTTCCATAACCAAACTACGTATTTAATAGATAAAAACGTTTTGAGAAACGGTCAAGAAATTCAGTGGAATCCGTTTGCGAAAACCAATGAGAGTTTGGTTTCTATAAATGAAAATTTCAGAAATAATTTCTACTTCAATCGATCAAAACAACGTTATTCAACCACGTATTCATACATTCAAAACAGAACAAAAAATCTATTAAATTCTGGTAGTGTAGAAGGGAAGCTTAAAACTCATCAATTTCAATTCATTCATCTGATGCGAAAATTTTGGCTTTTTAATTTTATAACTAAAGCAGAAAAGGCTAATTCGGTTTCACAAAATTATAGTGAAAAAAATTATCAGATTGATTCATATACAATACATCCAAAAATCACTTATTTATTTTCGGCACAAGCAAGTGTTGATTTATTTTATGAGTACAAAGACAAATTAAATAATTTAGGAAATTTAGAAACTTTACAACAACAACGCTTAGGAACTTCGTTTACTTATAATACATCAGAAAAGTTTTCTATGAATGGTGAATTATCTTATTATGAAAATAATTTTATTGGAAATCAGTTTTCGGCAGTTGCTTTTTATATGTTAGAAGGTTTACAACCAGGAAAGAATGTTACTTGGCGTGTGTTATTTCAACGAAACTTAACCAAATATTTAGATTTGAATTTGAATTACCAAGGTAGAACTTCAGAATTAGGTAATACTATTCATACTGGAACTATACAATTAAGAGCCTTCTTTTAATCTAGTTTAATTGGATATCAAAGAAATAGTTTTATTTTTGTTTTTCAATATACTATTAAAAATATGAAAAAAGTTTTCCTTTTAGCAATTTCTGCAGCTTTTACATTTGCTGCATGTAAAGATACTAAGGCTGAAGCTGTAACAACTGATGCAGCTACAACTGAGACTAGTGTAGCTCATGAAGACCATACAGGTCATGATCATGCTACTGAAACACCTATAACTTCAAATCAAGTTGCTTCATCAAATTCTCAAGAAGTAAAATTAAATCCTCCACATGGTGAACCTGGTCACCGTTGTGAAATTCCTGTAGGAGCACCATTAGACGGAAGTGCTGCGCCAGCGCAACAACAAGTTCAAGCACAACCAACTAATTCAGGTCAAGGGTTTTTAGGAAGTGGAAATTCTCAACCACCGAGTACACCTGCAGAAGCGATGCAAAGAGCAACGCCTGCTCAACAAACGGCACCAGGCATGCAAGGAAAACCAAATCCAGCGCACGGAGAACCAGGCCACCGTTGTGATGTTCAGGTTGGTCAACCATTACCATAGATTGATTTTACATAGCAATAAAAAAGCCCAAAATGATTTTCATATTGGGCTCTTTATTTGTGTTATTTTAAATCGAAACCGATATCTTTTCTAAAGTACATTCCGTCAAATTTTACTTTTTCGATACTATCGTAAGATTTCTTAAGAGCATCTTCGAAATTATCAGCATAAGAAGTAAATGCTAAAACTCTACCTCCGTTAGAAACTACTTCTTCATCTTTTATAGCTGTTCCGGCATGAAAAACAATAGAATCTGTAACCTGATCTAAACCTGTTATGACTTTGTTTTTTTCATAATCTTCCGGATATCCACCAGAAACAACCATAACAGTTGTAGCCGCACGTTCATCAATTTCAAAAGAAACCTCATCTAATTTCTGAGCTCCAACGGCTTGAAATAATTCAACTAAATCTGATTTTAATCTTGGTAAGACTACTTCAGTTTCCGGATCACCCATTCGAACGTTATATTCAATAACAAACGGATCGTTACCTACTTTAATTAAACCAATAAATACAAAACCTTTATATTCAATGTTATCTTTTTGAAGTCCGTTCACTGTAGGTATTACAACACGTTCTTCAATTTTTTTCATGAATTCAGCGTCAGCAAAAGGAACTGGAGAAACAGCACCCATTCCACCTGTATTCAATCCTTGATCACCTTCGCCAATTCGTTTATAATCTTTAGCAGTAGGAAGTGATTTATAAGATTTTCCGTCAGTTAAAACGAAACAGCTTAATTCAATACCGTCTAAAAATTCTTCAATAACAACTTTAGAAGAAGCATCTCCAAATTTAGCATCAACTAACATGTTTCTTAATTCTTGTTGAGCTTCAGCTAAATCATTTAAAATTAAAACACCTTTTCCTGCAGCTAAGCCGTCTGCTTTTAAAACATAAGGTGCGTTTAAAGTTGTTAAAAATTCACAACCTGCTTCAACTGTATCTTTTGTGAATGATTGGTAACGCGCTGTTGGAATATTATGTTTCATTAGGAATTCTTTAGCAAATTCTTTACTTCCTTCTAATTGAGCTCCTAATTTTGATGGGCCAATTACAGGAATATTAGCAATTGAATCATCATTTTTAAAGAAATCATAGATTCCATTTACTAAAGGATCTTCTGGTCCAACAACAACCATTTCGATGTTGTTTGCTAAAGTAAATTCTTTAACAGCGAAAAAATCATTTGGGTTTATAGCAACATTGTTAGCAATTGAAGCAGTTCCTGCATTTCCTGGTGCTACAAAAAGTTTTGAGCATTTGTTACTTTGTAACATTTTCCAAGCAAAAGCATGTTCTCTTCCGCCAGAGCCTAATAGTAAAATATTCATTGTGTTGTGTTGTTTAATAATTTAGTTCAAAAATACTTCTTTATAATTAATATTGAAAACAAAAAAAGAAGAACATCGTCTTCTTTTAATATGCTTTTTTATCACCCAAAATAGCGTTCTTTACAGTTAAATAAATGATTTTGATATCTAGTAAAAGTGACCAGTTTTCAAGATAAAAAACATCGTATTTCACTCTGTTTACAATGTCACGTTGCGTTTCGATTTCACCTCTACAGCCATGAGTTTGAGCCATTCCGGTAATTCCAGGTTTTATGAAATGACGTAATCTAAATTTCGTAACTATTTTTTCATAATGGTTAGTCATTGAAACCATGTGTGGTCTTGGACCACAAACGGACATGTCACCTAGAAAAACATTGAAAAACTGAGGCATTTCGTCTAAGCTAGTTTTGCGTAAAAATTTACCTATTTTAGTTACGCGTTTATCATTTTTAGTTGCTTGAATTGTATTTGCTTCGTTATTAACATACATTGAGCGAAATTTAAAACAATTGAATTCTTTATAAAATAAACCGTTTCTAATTTGATTGAAAAAAATGGGACCTTTGGATTCGAGTTTAATTAAAATTCCAATTAAAGGAACCAGCCACGACAAAATAAATATAATAACTAAAGTTGAAACGATTAAATCAAAACTTCTCTTTACAAATCGATTAAGTTGATTCTGCAAGGGGAATAATCTTGAAGGTAAAATTGGAATCAGTCCGTAATAATGGAAATCAGATGAATTTGAAATGATTTCAGTTTTGGTTGGTATAAATTTTAAAGTTTTAAAATAATCAACTGTGTAATCGATATATTCATCTAATTCTTCATTTGAAGCATGTTCTAATGAAAAGTAAATTTCATCTATATTGTTTTTTTTGCAAAAAGAAATAACTTCAAAAACTAATTCATCAGATTTAAAGTGATTGATTAATTCATAACCATAATCTTTTTCGTTGCTAAAAAAATAAGCCAATTGGTTTGATCTTTGGTCGTTTCCAACAATAATTACTCTTCTTTGGTTTCCTTTGTAATGTTTTCTAAACCATTTTAAAGAATTGAAGATAATATATTTTATTGAAACGATTAAAACAAAACAACTTACAATATATTTTATTAATTCGATATTTGATATTTCTTTTGAAAAAAATCCTATGTATGCGAAAAGAAAAATTGAAAAAAAAAGTAAATTGTTTTATGGATTTATCTGCAATTTGAATCAATTTTGTGAAGCGAAATACTTCATAAAAAGATGTTGATATTGTACAGATTATCCAAAATAATGAAATAATCAAGAAATCGTAATTCGACGAAAATTTGTTCTTTAATAAAAAGAAATACAATAGATTTATTATACTAACATCAAAAATTATGGTTAGCGGGCGTAAATATTTTGAATATCTTCCTGTTCCTTTGTTCACTAATTAATGTATTTTGAAAAATCTTTATGATCTTCTTTTAATAATTCTTCTTTAGATAACGATTTAAAATATTCAAAAGTTAATCTCATACCTTCTTGTCTCGTGATCTTTGGTTCCCAATTTAATATTTTATTTGCTTTGGTAATATCAGGTTGCCTTTGCAAAGGGTCGTTTATAGGTAAGGGATGGTAAACGATTTTATTTTGTGTTTTTGTTAATTTTAAAATTTCTTGAGCAAATTCATTAATTGTAATCTCATCTGGGTTCCCAATATTAACTGGTAAATGATAATCAGAAAGTAACAAACGATAAATTCCTTCTACTTGATCACTTACATAACAAAAAGATCGAGTTTGATTACCATCGCCAAAAATGGTTAAATCTTCACCACGTAAAGCTTGTCCAATAAAAGCAGGAATCACTCTTCCGTCATTTAAACGCATTCTTGGTCCGTAGGTATTAAAAATTCGAACAATTCTAGTTTCTAAGCCGTGAAACGTATGGTAAGCCATAGTTAGTGATTCTTGAAATCTTTTGGCTTCATCGTAAACACCACGAGGACCAATGGTATTCACATTTCCATAATATTCTTCTGTTTGCGGATGAACTAAAGGATCCCCGTAAACTTCAGATGTTGAGGCAATTAAAATCTTTGCTTTCTTAACTCTAGCTAATCCCAGTAAATTATGAGTTCCTAATGATCCAACTTTTAAGGTTTGAATAGGTATTTTTAAATAATCAATTGGACTAGCTGGTGAGGCGAAATGTAATATGTAATCTAATTTACCATGTACATGAATGAATTTAGTAACGTCGTGATGATGAAACTCAAAATTTTCTAAATGAAAAAGATGTTGTATGTTTTTTAAATCACCTGTTATTAAATTGTCCATCCCAATAACATGAAAACCTTTATTTATGAATTTATCGCACAAATGTGAACCAAGAAATCCTGCTGCACCGGTAATTAATATTCGCTTCATATCTTTTATTTCTTTTGTAAAAGTACAGATGTTTTATAAAACTTTAAAACTATTAATTATTTGCTTGTTTTACTTCTTTTTTATAAGAAGTGAATAAACAAAAGATTAACACAAAGAAAACTATTCCTTTCTGTCTTACTAGAAATGATTCAGTTATGAAACTTACGGCTATTAAAATAAAAATCAAGAATTGAGCAGTCTTTTGTTCTTTAAAATAAAGATGTGTTTTTTTTATAAAAATATAAAGTAATATAAATAAACCGATTATTCCCGTTTCACCTAGAGTTTGTAAATATTGGTTATGAAAATTTATAAAAAAATATCCCTTATAAAGATTATAATAATTAAAATATTGTTGAATTAAATAATTAATATTATGTAAACCTAAACCTAGAAAGTCAATTTGATTATTTTGTACCATTTCTACGAAAACTCTCCACTGAAAAATACGTACTTCTAAACCAGTGATTGGGTAATCATAGAAATCTTTCCCATTCCAGATTTTATCTAAATTCATTTGCATATCAGTTATGAATCTTTGTTTAATTGGAATATCAATTATAAGAAACAATGAAAGAAGACTCAAAAAAATTACAAAAGCAATTCCTAATTTATTTCTTCTTTTTATCTTCATTAAACTTTGAATTAAAAGTAAAAAAAAGGTTGTAAAAATTATATTTTTTGAGGATAAAAGAATTAAATTGAATGAAAGTAAAGTAATTAAAAAATAGTCAGTTTTTTGTTTATTTTTAATGTTAATCAAAAATAATAGGCAAGTTGATACAAATAAAGAAATATAAATTGCATTGTTATTAAATATACTGACTAAATCATGATAATAGAAAAAGTTGTGTTTTTTTTCACTAATAAATATAATTAATGCTTTTGTTATTCCTACCAGAAAATATAATACTAATGATAAACCAAATATTCTGAATACTTTAATTAAATTATTGTTATCAAAAGAATTAAACTGTGAAGTTAAAATTGGAATTATTAAAAAAGGAAGTGTGAGTATGATTCCGGAAAATGTTCTTTCAGCTTGTGTTGACCATAAAATTGATAAACTTCCCCATAGGAAAAGTATTATGATAGGAAAAAAGTTGTTGTTAAATAAAAATCTTTTTTTTCCATAAATTATAAACAATGCAACCAGTGCTAATAAAATCAAGAATATATTTCCTATAACAAAATTAAAAATTAAAGAAGATAATCCTAAGCCATAAATTATACCTTTATGTTTTTCTATATAAGTAATTATTTGCTCATTTTTAGGCATTTCTCAATAAATTGTTGATAAGAGTTGTTAATAATTTCCCAGTTATATTTTTTTTCAATTTTTTGCAAATTGTTTTTGATCATAAGTTGAATTTTATTTTCTTCTTTTTTTAAAGTTAAAAGATCTGAGATGTCTTTGTGATCTGTAAAATAAAATGCATCTGAATTTAAAACTGTTTTGTTAAAAACATTATTATGAGCAACAATACAACAATTAGAAGCCATTGCCTCAAGTAAAGAAGGGTTGGTTCCACCTACTGAATGTCCGTGAAAATATAGATTTGAAAAATATCTTAAGTTGTTTAAAATCTCAAGGTCATAAATAGCACCTAAAAAAATAATTTTTTCATTATTACCGTATTTTTCTACTAATTGCTTTCCAAATTTAGTTCCAAATTGATTTCCAATTAAGTATAATTTTCTATTTGTAACACCTTTGATGTATCCTTTTAAAATAGTTTCAATATTGTTTTCTGGTTCCATTCTGGCGATTAATAAATCGTATTCAAAAGGAATTTCAACTAAATGTTTTATTTTTAAAAAATTTGGAGAAGTGAAAATTTCTGCTCCATAAGCAATGAATTCAGATTTTTTATTATATTTTTTTTCAATATATTCTTGAATTCCTATTGAATCTGATATTAAATAGTCACTTTTATTTGCTGCTAAAGCTTCTGCCTTTTGTAAAAAATACTGTACAAGTTTATTATATTTCGTACGCTTCCATTCAAGACCGTCCATGTTTGTTATAATCAAAGCCTTTTTCGGCATTAAAAAATGCCAAATGCTACTACTTGTATATCCTAATTGTAAAATAACATCAAATTTTTTTTTTCTGGCATCAAGAATACAATTCAAATCATATATGAATTGCCCAGCAGTTCCTATTTTATTTTCAGGATCATAACAAACAATTCTTTTGACTCCATTATATGTTTCTTCCTTAAACGGATGTAGAGATGAACAATAAACATGAGTGTCAATGCCTTTTGATTGTAAATAAACTGAGAAAAACTCTGCAAATTGCTCAAAACCACCATGATGGTTTGGTACTCCTCTAGTGCCTAATATTGCTATTTTCATTAAAATGAATTTGATAAGAAGACAAAAGTAATTATTTTAACTATGATAAAATAATTTTATTGATTTTAAAGATAACAGTGTAACTAATTAGTAAATTTGAAATTTAGATTCTTTTATGAAAAAAATGTTTTTTAAAATATTTGTCTTCAACTTTTTATTTCTACTACTTTCTTGTAATAAGCAGAATAAAGTTGATGCTCAATTTGTAATAAATATGGAACTAGTTTCATTTAATGATAAAGAAATTCAAATATTTTATTTATTAAATGTTGATGACAGCTATTCGGAAGAGAATAGTATAAAAAGGTTTGTGCGAGGTTCAGAAAATGTTCAAGAAATATCTTTTTTTTTAGAAAATGGAATCAAGCCTAAAAATTTTAGAATTGATTTTGACGGACCATCATCTGATTCAATTGAATTAAAGAGTTTTTGTTTTAAATATAATGATCAATTTTTTACAGGAAACGATGAAATGTACTTAGATTTGTTTGAAGCTAATATAAATGTCTCTTACGACAAAGAAAAAAAAATGTTCTTTTTTGAAGAATTTGATGGTTTTTATGATCCAGCTTTTGTTGGAAATCAATATTTAAACTCAAAAATTGTAAAATTATTTGTTCCGAATATCTATGAATTTGACCAAAAATAAAATTAGAATACTTTTTATAGCAAGAGCAACACTTTATTCTTCTCCAGGTGGTGATACAATACAGGTTTTAAAAACAGCGGAATATCTTGAAAAATTCGATTTAGAAGTTACTATAAATTTGAGTTCTAAAGACATTAATGTTGCTGATTATGATATTGTTCATTTTTTCAATATCATTCGGCCAGCCGATATTTTGGTTCATTTTAAAAAAGCTAAGAAAAAAGTTATCTCTACAATTTTTGTTGATTATAGTGAAACTGAAAAAAACGCGTCAAATTTTTTACGTAAAAATTTGATCAATTTAGTTGGAAGTTATAAAGTAGAGTATTTAAAAAGTATTATAAAAGCAATATTAGGGAAAGAATCAATCGTAAGTAAGGAGTTTATTTTTCGAGGTCAATTTAATTCTATGAAATTTTTATATAAAAATTCGGATGCTTTACTTCCAAATTCTTTAAGTGAGTTAAATAGGCTAAAAAAGGTATTTGGTACTACTAATGCACTTTGTGAAAAAGTTGTAAATGCAATAGATATTAACTCTAATATTATTCCAAACCCTGAATTTATTGATGCTATTATTTGTGTTGGTAGAATTGAAAAATTAAAAAATCAGCTTAACGTAATTAAGGCCGTTAATCAATTAAATTTACCTTTATATATTATTGGAAATCCAGCTATTAATGATGTTGCTTATTTTGAAGAATGTAAAAAAATTGCTGGGGATAAAGTTAAATTTATTCGAAATTTACCGCAAAATGAGGTGTTTTCAATAATGAAAGCAGCTAAAGTTCATGTTTTGGCAAGTTGGTTTGAAACTACAGGACTCGTTTCACTAGAAGCTGCTTATTATGGTTGTAACATTGTAATTACAGATAAAGGAGATCAAGTTGAGTATTTCCAGAACAATGCTTATTATTGTAAACCAAATGATATTGAATCAATTAAAAAAGCTGTTTTAAAAGCTTATTGCACACCATATGATTTAAAGTTTCATAATTATATAAAAGATAATTTAACTTGGGAGAATACAGCACTACAAACTAAAGAAGTTTATTTAGAAATTTTAGAAAAAAATTAAAGTTTCATTTTGTTACTGTAATAGTAATAAAGTAGTATCCAAAAGATATTGCAACCTATTAACATACCATATAAAATAAGTGTTTCCATTAAACCATAGGCCATAAAACTAATTACCACACAAATAGGAATCCATGCTTTTTGTTTTATCATTTTAAAAGCTGAATAGCTATAAAATATTAAAATACAAAAAAAGAATATTAAACCTGCTTCAAACATTAAATGTATGTAACTACTATCAATTACAATTTCTCTAAAAGATACTGAACCAAATAAAGCATCAATCCAATTTAATTTATTTAAGAAAGTATTGTATAGCATTAATCTTCCACTTAAAATTTTATCTAAGAATAAAAAATTTTCTCGCATAATTGCAAAATATATAGTTATTACACTAAATATAAACATAAGTGAAGCGAGAATGTTTTTACTTAAAGAGAATAAATATTTTCTATTAAATTTTACCCCTAAGTAATAATAAATATATGTGATATATAACATCAATAGCGATAATAAATAGCTTCTTGAACCTGTTTTCTTATAAATGAAATACCATAATGGAATAATTATTATTAAATAGATTGGAATATATTTTTTCCATTTTGAGAAATTTAATAACAACAATCCATTTATAAAAACACAATAATAATAAAGCGCGGCCACGTTTGGATGATTAAAACCAAAAGTCATTCTAATTTGTCGGTCAAACAGAAAAGTCCAACCAGCCAAATTCTTACCTAATCCAAAAATTAAGTACATTATAATTAAAGTGGAAGCCGTTATTACAAAATTAATCCAGAGATATTTTCTAAAACTTATTCCAGAGATTATTTGCATTAATAATAAAGGAGTTAATACATTTAATTTGAATTCTGAAAAATTTATAAAAGTAAATATTCCAATAACTAAAAACGTTGGAATAAGTTTCTTGTATGTCCAATTTGAATAATTGAAGTTTATTATAAATAAAGCATAAACAATGATATCAATAGCAAATAATCTATTGTTAAATACAAGTATAGATAAAAATTTGAAGTTTAAAAAAAGCAATAATAAGAAAACTCCTAACTCTCTTAAAGTAAATTTGAAACTATGTTCTTTTAAATATGTTGTAATAATTTGTGCCAAAGGGGAATTATTTTATTTTCTTCAAATTGTTTAGAATAGATATGAGCTTTCTTTGCCATATCAATTTTTATATTATTATTTTCAATTAAATGACAAATTTTGTCTGAAAATAAATTTAGATTATATTTTGGAACTAAAAAGCCGTTTTCTCCGTCTTTTATTAAAGTTTTGGGGCCTACACAATTAAATGCAATAATAGGCAAACCTGCATTCATAGCTTCAATAATTACTAACCCAAAACTTTCCCATCTAGAACTTAAAACAAATATACTAGAGTCTAGATAAAAATCGTTAATGTTTTTTGCATTTCCTTTTAAGAAGATGTTTTTTTCTAGCTTATTATTTATTATTAAATCGATTAGTGATTTTTTGTCTTCACCATCTCCGTAAATATTTAATACCCAATCTGGATGCTTTTTTACTACATCGACCATAGCTCTAATTAAAAGATCAAAACCTTTGTGTTCAGTTAGTCTTCCAACTGCTATAATGTTTTTGTTTTCTAAATTTGATGTGCTAGAATTACTAATTGTTAAAGAGTTTGGAATGATACAAACCTGTTTGATGGAACTATAGTGTTTTTTTTCAGTTTCATTCAAAACTACGAGATTATTTAGTTTTTTGTAGCTTATTTTCCTGAAAAATCTAATCAGTTTACTAGGGTAATTATATACTTCGTGTTCACATCCAATAAGTTTTGTTTTTTTATTTGAAGAGATTAATGGAAGTAGTATGTTGTGAACATATGTTGTACCAATTACTATGTTAAAATTATTGTCTTGAAATGTTTTTTTAACTTTTTGTATTAAATGATAATACCATAATGGTTTGTAAATAAAATTATTATTAGCTTTTATAGCTAAGTGTATAATTTCTACTTTTGGATTAACATTGAAAAACGTCAATTCAGAAGGTGATGAAAATAGACTTATTATTTTAATTTGGTACGAATTTTCGTATAGATTTAATAAGCCGTTACAAAGATTGATAACAGCTCTCTCTGTTCCTCCTTTTAATGTCAAATTATCAATAATTATTCCTATTACTTTCATTATTTTATAAAAATTTTTAAGCAAATATAGTAGTTAAATACTATATCTTAGAATGTAAAATTAAAATCATTGTATTGAAATATTCAACGATGGTTTCGAAAAAAAGAAATACTTTTGGACTGTTTTAAATTTATGATAAAAATGCCATTAATTTCTGTTATTGTTCCAGTATATAATACCGAAAAATTTCTTATTCAAAGCATTGAGTCTTTGCTAGCTCAGTCTTTTGAAAATTTCGAAATTATATTAATTAATGATGGGTCTACTGATAATTCTGACGAAATCTGTAAATCATTTGAAAAAAAAGATAAAAGAATTCGTTATTATAAACAAGAAAATCGAGGAATTGGTGCAGTAAGAAATAGAGCTCTTAAATTGATAAAGGGGGACTATGTAATTCACGTAGATTCCGACGATTATGTAGAGCCTGATTTTCTTGAATGTTTACATAAAAAAATAGTAGATATGCAGGCAGACTTAGTTTATTGCGATTTTTATAGATTTAATGATAATCTAAAGTGGATAGATAAACAATATTCAAATTTAACTTCCGATGATATAATTCAGAAGATTTTGACGGAATCTTTTTTTGGAGGTCTTTGGAATAAATTAATAAAAACATCCGTTTTTATAGACAATGATATTCAAATTTCTGAAAATTTATCTATGTATGAGGATCTTCTTTTTGTTGTTCAAGTGCTAACAAATTGTAATAAGATTTGTTATGTGAATAAGCCGTTGTATAATTATAGGGAAAATTTATTTTCTATTTCGTATAATAGAAATTTGAAAACATTTGAAAGTGCATTTTTTGTAATAGAACAATTAGAAAAAAAATTTTCAACAGTATCACAAAATCAGTATGCCCTTATCGATTTTAAATTGTTAATAAAACGAGATGTTTTATTGTTTGGGCAAAAACATAAACTCAAAAATGTTTATCCTGAAGTTGATAAATATATATATAAATCAAAAGTATTAACTAATTTTCAAAAAAGTTGTTTGATATTACAATATCTTCAAATGAACTTTTTAGTTAAGATTTTGTTGAGATTACGGAAGACAGCTAAAAAAACTTTTTAGCATAATAATACATGCCAATTAATATAAGTAATTGAGTAATTGAGCTTGAAATAGCCATTCCAATATCTTTTAAATAGGTTCCTAAAACTAAACTTAGTCCGATGTTTATGATTAAGCAAATTAAGAAAACATTAGAAAATTGCTTTTCATTTCCGGTTGGTATTAGTATAAGTTTTCCATAAACTTGATCTAGAAATGAAAATAAAGGGAATACTATTAAAATTCTAAAAACTAATACAATTTCATGTACTAAATGAATTTTATCCCCTTTAAGAATAAATAAAAATAGATCGTTAGCAAAAATGAATACTGGTGTAATTAAAGTTACAATTATAATGGCACCATATTTTTCAATCTTTTTTAAAAAGACAATACCTTCGTTTATGTTCTCTTTAATCTTATTAGAAATGTAAGGGAAAATTGCATTTATTAACGGACTTAACAAATTGGAGAACGCTCTGATAACTTTTTCTGCAGTTGTATATATTCCAACGTAATAATCATTACCTACAAAACCTAGAATGATTACGTTTGTATAAGAGAGCAAAATCATATATAAATCAGAAAGGAATAAATGGTATCCTTTTTTTAATTGTTCTTGTACTTTACTTATTGTTGTAAAACTGAATGTAATATTAAATTTATATTTTATAAGTATAAGTGATGCAATTCCTGAAAATAAAAATCCTAACGAGGTGAACAAAGGAATGTAAAGTATATCCGATTCATTTTTAACAAAAATAAAAATACAGAGAGTAAATATTGTTTTAAAAAATGCATTGATATAAGTTACATATTTCATCTGTTGAATTCCTTGAAAATACCATAAAGGAAATAAACAAAGACCAATCAAAGTAATTGAGTTTACTAAAAATAAATCAAAGTGTAGACGAAATTTTGGAATTATGAAAACTAAAATAGTTAATACAATTACGCAAATTATGAATAAATATATTTTGGTAGTTAGTACTTCATTAAATATTTTTTTTATTGAATGTTGATCGTCTTTAAGTATAGAAATATCTCTTGTTGCAGAATTGTTGAAACCAAATTCTATGAACACTGAGAAAAATAAAATAATTGTATTTACGAAGTTAACTAAACCAAAATTTTCAATTCCAATCGTTGAAATAAGATATGGAATAGTTAATATGGGCAGCACCACATTTAAAAATTGAAGAACGGAAAGGAATGCAAAATTCTTAACAATTTTTTCCTTTCCGTTACTAAATAATTTTTCTTTGATTATAGAAAACAAATTATATTTTTTTTGATAAATTTAAGTATTTTTTTCTAAGCCACGCGGTTAAAATGAAACCGATAAGGAATGTAATTGGTAAAAGAACAACCATTTTGTAACTTTTACTATTCTTTATATTTAATTGCTTAGTCACGTCATAAATTACTTTAGTTTGTTCAAAACGTAAAACTTTTAATTTATTTAAATCTTCAAGTAATTTATGTTTGTTTTCAATTAACTTATCCATCTCGGAAAACATTTCAATGTTTAAATGTTGGCTTGGCAAAGTTTCATTAGGTGTTTTTCCTAATTTGCTAAAAATTCCATTGATGTTTTCAATTGATTTTTCATATTCTATGATCTTATTATCTGTATCTAAAATTTCTATTTCTTTCCTTTTGTTAAAGTACGGATCATTATTTAGATAGTTAATAAATTTATTATAAACAACATCATTAGTGTCTTTTTTACTTGTGTAATAAGTAATTATATGATACTTGTAAAGCTTTTCAATTTCATTCTTTTTATTGTGTTTGTCTAGTTCTACTACATTGTCTGTTAGAAATCTAGCAATATCAATATTTTTTTCTTTACTCGTTATAAATTCGTAAACGTCAATTATTGGTTCAACTTCAGCCTTATTGATGTCATCAAAGTTTTTTAGTTGATCGATTTTATTATATAAATATTCGATACTTTTAAAATTTGGAGAAACTATAACTGTATGTTTGTAATTGTTTACGTTTTGATTTGAAATTAGTAATCCTAAAGCCGCCCCAGAAAAAATAAGAATTAAAGACCATATCCAATTCTTTAAAAAAAATCTGATAATTTTAAAAAGAGAAATAAAAATGTTGTTTATTAAATCTTTCAAAGATTTAAATAATAAAAAAATATCTATTTCTTGATCTACAACTGACTTTGGTTTATTTTCGTTCATTGTGTTATTTGATATTAAAAATCTGCTCTAAAATTTTAATTGTAATTAGATACGTTGGCTTAACTCCAGTTGAACCTAATCCGCCTGAAGCCAAAGTACTACCTGTTTCTAATGGATTATCAGATGCATAATATGCGTAACGTACTTTTACGTTAGGGTTGATGCTTTTTCTGATTTTTGATGCAGATTGAATTGCCTTTTGGTAATAAGAGCCTTCCATTTCAAGACCAATTGCTTTCCAAGTAGAATCATGGAAAAATTGTAATAAATCTTTATTTTGTAATGAAGTTCCTAAAACAGAAATCATCGTTCCTGAGAAAACCGGAATTCCATGACCTTCGAACATTTCAGCTGTTAATTCATTGTCAAACGGATAATTATCTCCTGTTCCTTCATTAACGTGAGCGAACGGAATCATGATATCTCCTTTTCCTCCAGTTAAAATTCCAGCTTTACCCATTATCGAAACCGATTCAAAGTTCAAATATATATCTTTTTTAAATGGTTTTAGCAATTCATCTACAGTTTCGTAAGCTTGCTCACCAAAAGCATAATCCATTACAATAATTACAGGTTTTTCTGCATCATTCTCTGGTAATTGAACATTTGAAAACAACGTGTTTTTAAAGTCGATTTTTGCTGTATCAAATATCTGAACATCGATATTTGTACCTGAAGTATCTGGTAAAAACAACATCCCTTCTTTTGCTGCACGTTCAGAAACTAAAGCGCGTAAATTTCCGTTTCCAGATTTACTTAATTCTTCATAAACCTGAATATCTTCTTTTGCTTTTAATTTCGTTTTTAAAACATTAGTAGCAAAAATAGAATTCATAACACTATGCATATTTGCACTAATAATATGTAACGGACGCTCTAATAAACCTAAACGTTCTAATTCATTTTTGATATTATCAGCCCAAATTTCACCATAAATGTGATGGCCTAAACGTTCACGTAAAATTGGACTAAACGTAATGGTACGTTTTTCATTATTTACTGTTTCTTGAATCGCTAATTTTCCTAACCAATAAATTACATGAATAAATCGGTCTGGATTTTCATCTGTTGCAAATTGTGAATAGATAGAATTGATTTCTGCAAAACTTCTACCTAAAACATTAGACGCATGAGAAATAGCTAACTCTCTTTCCTGCAAAGTTAAAGGTTCGTTTTTCTGAACAGCTTGTTCAATTTTAATCCAATCACGAGAAATAATTTCTTCTTCGTCACCTAAAACACGATCTTTAATTTTATGAGATTCAATAAAAATGAAAGTCAAATGCGTTAAAACATCATAAATATCTGAACGACCACGAGTAATTTCAATGTTCATTTGCTCATCATCAATTCGGTAACAATTTCTTCTTCTTTTTGGAGGAACAATTGCAGAAAAATGAGATTGTGAATAACCTTCATCTGATGTTAAATTAATGAAACGACATTCTTCAATACCAATTGGTAAACGTTCAATAACATATAAAAGTCCGTTTAATTCAACCTTTTCTTCAGCGATTGAACCGTAAATTTCGGGACGTAATAATAATAAAGCTTCTCTTAAAGTTTCACCAGAAACGCCCATTGGCTTATAAAATCCACGATTAAATAAGTGACGCATGGTTATGTACATTCTTTCAACAGCTGCTGAAGATTCTTGTGCTCTAGTTCTTGTAGTGTTTTTAATCTCTTTCATTCTCTTTTCGTTTTTATATTAAATCAAGATATACTTGATTGTATTCATTTTATTGCGAATCTATAATTGATTAGCAATTTTTCTATCGTTAGATAAACGCGGTAGTTTATTTTGTCCGCCTAATTTCCCAATAGATTTCATGTAATTCTGAAATCCGTTAATTGGCACTTGCGTGATTTTTAAAGTTCGAAGTACATTTCCTACAATTAAATCATCGTAATACACATTTTGTTTACGCATGGCTTCGTCAATTTTTAAAGCAAATGCATCTAAATCAGACGGAAGTTTTTCAAACTCAACAAACCATTCATGGTAAGGCAAACCCTCTGTTGGATTGATTTGAGGAGCGACCGTAAATTCATTTACAATAGCATCACTTGCTTGCAAAGCTTCTTGCATTGCAGATTCAACTTCTTTACCAATCACATGTTCACCAAAAGCCGAAATGTAATGTTTGATACGACCAGTAACCATAACTCGATATGGTTTTAAAGAAGTAAACGCAACTGTGTCACCAATATTGTATCCCCAAAGGCCAGCATTTGTCGAAAGAATTAAAACATAATTTGTATTTAATTCTACTTCACCAATGGTATAACGTTTTGGATTTTCTGTAAAGAATTCATCTGCTTTTATAAATTCATAGAATATGCCTGAATTTAAAAGCAACAACATTCCTTTTTCTTTTTGAGAATCTTGATAAGCAAAGAAACCTTCTGAGGCAGGAAATAATTCAATAGAATCAACACGTCTTCCAATCATTTGCTCAAACTTCTGACGGTAAGGTTCATAATTCACACCTCCGTAAATAAATAAATTGAAATTCTTGAACAATTCTCCAACCGGCTTGTTTGACTTTTCAATTAACTTTTCGAAATACATTTGAACCCAAGACGGAATTCCAGAAATTACCGTCATATTTTGTTTGTAAGTTTCTTCAACAACGGCATCAACTTTAGTTTCCCAATCATCAATACAATTGGTTTCCCAACTTGGTAAACGGTTTTTTTGTAAGTATGAAGGAACATAATGCGCTGCAATTCCAGATAAACGACCTAATTTAATGCCATTTTTCTCTTCAAGAATTGGACTTCCTTGTAAGAAAATCATTTTTCCATCAACAAAATCAGCCTTTCCTGTTTCATTAATATAATAAAGAATGGCATTTTTTGCACCTTCAATATGAGAAGGCATGGAATCTTTAGTGATAGGAATATATTTTGCACCAGAAGTTGTACCCGAAGTTTTGGCAAAATAGATTGGTTTTCCAGGCCAAAGAATATTTTCTTCACCTTTAACCACGCGATCTACATAGTTACGTAAACCTTCGTAATCATTAATTGGTACATTTTTTACAAAATCGGTATGATTTTGAATTTTATCAAAATTGTGGTCTTTACCAAAAGCTGTATTCTTTGCGTTTGAAATTAAACTTTCAAAAACTTTTTGCTGAGTTTCAATGGGATTATTTACCCATTTCTGATTTTTTGAAACTACTGCTTTCGCGTAAATTTTCGCAAAAAATGATTTAATTGACATAGGAAGTTTTGTTTCTAAATTAACCCCAAAAAACAAATTTGTTTTTGTTATACGTTTTTATTTTGAAAAAGTTACAGTGTTGTTTTGTTTTTAACATTTATGGCTTTCAATTTACATGTTAGGTTTTAAAAGTACAAATTTATGAGGTTAGTTTCGTAAGCTTATGTTAAATTTAGAAGTAAGATATAAGAATTTCAAAACAAATTGTTTTATCTTTGCTAAAAATATTTTAAATCTTTTTACTATGAATGCATTAGTAACAATTTTAGGTCCAATTGGTCCATGGCAAATAGCACTAATTGTAGGTGCACTTTTACTATTATTCGGAGGGAAGAAAATTCCTGAATTAATGAAAGGTTTAGGATCTGGAATTAAAGAGTTTAAAGACGCGACTAAGGAAGAAAATGCTAAAAAAGATGAATCTTCTAAAACAGATTCTGATAATAAATAAGATATAGCAAATGGGAGGTCTTAGTCCAATGGAGGTTATTGTTGTTATTGCCGTAATATTGTTATTGTTCGGTGGTAAGAAAATTCCTGAATTAATGAAGGGGCTAGGCTCTGGAATTAAAGAATTTAAAAATGCGACTAAAGAAGAAAATATAAAAAATACTTCTAATAAATCGGAAGATACAAATAAAAAAAGCGAATAATTATTCGCTTTTTTTTATTAAAATAAAGTATAAAAATAAAAATAATAAACCAACATGTTTGGAAGCTAAATTTTTATTTGTACTTTTGCACTCCCTTTATTGGGAATGGAATGTTTAATTAAAATAAATTTATTGTGGAAAGTTTAAGCTACAAAACAGTATCGACAAACAAAGCAACTGCTCAAAAAGAGTGGGTTATTGTTGACGCTGAGGGCCATAACTTAGGACGTCTTGCAACTAAAGTAGCTATGTTACTTAGAGGTAAGTACAAACCAAGTTA
>NZ_CANRNX010000026.1 GCF_947632075.1 uncultured Flavobacterium sp. | reverse complement strand
GTTTATGTCAATTGAAATTATGTTAAACGCAGCCAACTTACTTTTAGTTGCGTTTTCAAACTACCATCAAGATCCGCAAGGACAAGTTTTTGTATTCTTTACCATGGCAGTTGCTGCCGCAGAAGTTGCTATTGGTTTAGCCATCTTGGTATCGATTTACAGACATATTGGTTCAATTGATATTGATAAATTAAAAAACTTAAAAGGCTAATTTAAATGGATACAAACATACTTTTATTCGCATTGGTTATTCCGTTAATAGGTTTTTTAATCAATATTTTAATCGGAAAAAAATTAAGAAAAACACTTTCTGGAATCATCGGAACCTCAACAATTGTAATTTCATTTATAATTAGTGTTTGTTTATTCCTACAAATAAAAGAAACAGGCGAAGCTATTAAAATCAATCTTTTTGAATGGTTTAGATTTCAAAACTTTAAAGTTGATTTCGCTTTTTACTTCGACCAACTTTCTGTACTTTGGTTATTATTCGTAACCGGAATTGGGTCGTTGATTCACTTGTACTCAACAAGCTACATGAAAGAAGATGAAAACTATCATAAGTTTTTCGCTTATTTAAACTTCTTCGTTTTCTTTATGATGCTTTTAGTAACCGGAAGCAACTTATTAATGATGTTTATTGGTTGGGAAGGTGTTGGTTTATGTTCTTATTTATTAATTGGATTTTGGCATGAAAACCGCGAGTACAACAATGCTGCTAAAAAAGCATTCATCATGAACCGTATTGGTGATTTAGGCTTCTTAATCGGAACATTCATCATTATTTATATTTTCGGAACCATTGATTTTGTTGAGCTTAAAGAACAAACCGTAATGGGAATCACAGCTTCTTCATTTGCAGTTTTATTGAGTTTTGCAACCTTAGCTTTATTTATTGGAGCAACCGGAAAAAGTGCGCAATTACCATTATATACTTGGTTACCAGATGCGATGGCAGGACCAACACCGGTTTCGGCATTAATTCACGCGGCAACCATGGTAACGGCCGGAATCTTTATGATTACGCGTTTAAACTTCTTATTTGATTTAACTCCAGATATTCAATTTATCATTGCTGTTGTTGGAGGAATCACAGCGTTTGTGGCGGCATCAATCGGATTGGTTCAAAACGATATCAAAAAAGTTTTGGCTTATTCTACCGTTTCTCAGTTAGGATTAATGTTCATGGCTTTAGGATTTGCAGCTTACGAAATTGCAGTTTTCCACGTTATCACACACGCATTCTTTAAAGCTTGTTTATTCTTAGGTTCAGGTTCTGTAATTCACGCTATTCATGGTGAACAAGATATGCGTCACATGGGTGGATTGAAAAAATACATGAAAATTACCTATGCTACATTTTTAGTTTCAACTTTAGCTATTTCAGGAATTCCACCATTATCAGGATTCTTCTCTAAAGACGAAATTTTAATGACTGCTTTCCATAATAACATTCCGTTATATGTTATTGGTTCATTAGCTTCAATCATGACCGCTTTTTATATGTTCAGATTATTATTCTTAACCTTCTTCAACAAATTCAGAGGAACAAAAGAACAAGAATCTCATTTACATGAAAGTCCAGCCTCAATGACTTTACCATTAATTGTGTTAGCTACTTTAGCTGCAGTTGGAGGTTTAATTTCATTACCAGGTCACAGTTGGTTAAATGAATATTTAGCTCCTGTGATTGTTAATAATGCTGCTTCACATCCGCATAATTTAGGAACAACAGAATACATTTTAATGGCTGTTGCTGTAATTGGAGCTTTAATTGGAATTGGTTTAGCTTATAACAAATACATCAAACAACAAAAAGTTCCGGTTAACGACAATCAAGTTAGAGGAGTTGAAAAGGTATTAGCAAACAAATACTACTTAGATGAAATTTATACAGCTATCATTGTAGAACCAATTAACTTTTTAGGAAGTTTATTTAAATCTGTATTTGAATCATTAATTTCTGGAATTGTATTATTCTTCGCGAAATTCACTGGAGAAGTTTCTTTCGCAGGAAAAAAATTACAAAACGGAAACATTGGCTTGTACTTATTCGCATTTGTATTCGGAGTTTGTACCATGGTTTACTATTTATTCATAGCAAGATAATTTATATAAAATGAACGTAACTTTTATCTTACTTACCTTATTAATCGGTGCAGCTTTAACTTTAGTTGCCGGTAAAAAAATGGCACTAAGCGTAGCTATTGTAGTTAGTTTGGTAGCCTTAGGTTTAACGGCCTTTACGATTTGTGATTTTCAAAACGGAACAAATGTTTCTTACCAATCACAATGGATTACAAGACCAAATATTGTTTTAGCTTTAAAAGCAGACGGATTAAGTTTATTAATGGTAGCTTTAACTACTTTCTTAACTCCGTTAATACTTTTAACTGCTGTTGGAAGAGATTTTAAAAATCCGCACAAACTTTATGCTTTAGTTTTATTTATGGCTTTTGCCATGACTGGAACTTTCTTAGCAGAAGACGGATTTGTATATTATATTTTCTGGGAACTGGCTTTAATTCCAATTTTCTTTATTACCTTACTTTGGGGGAATGATTCTTGGGATGTGCGTAAAGCAGCAATCATCAAGTTTTTCATTTATACTTTTGCTGGTTCGTTATTTATGTTGGTTGCTTTCCTATATATGTATCAAACATCAGGAAGCTTCTTACTTGAAAACTTAAAACAAATCAACTTAACAGATGATGAGCAAACTTGGATTTTCTTAGCATTCTTCTTAGCATATGCTATTAAATTACCAATTTTCCCTTTCCATACATGGCAAGCAAACACTTACGAAAAAGCACCTGCTATCGGAACGATGTTATTATCTGGAATTATGCTTAAAATGGGAGTTTATTCTATTTTACGTTGGCAAATTCCATTAACTCCAAACGTAAGTGAACGCGTTTTAAACACAGTAATTGTTTTATGTATTATCGGAATTATTTATGCTTCGTTAATTGCATTAAAAGAAACTAACTTAAAACGTATTTTAGCTTATTCGTCAATGGCTCACGTTGGGTTAATTGCTGCCGGAGCTTACACCTATTCTCAAGACGGAATGCAAGGTGCAGTAATGCAAATGTTAGCACACGGAATTGTAATTGTAGCTTTATTTTTCTTAGTTGAAATTATTTATACAAGATATGGTTCGTACGAAATTAAAGATTTAGGCGGAATTCGCGTTCAAGCAGTAAAATTCGCTTCGTTCTTTTTAATCTTCGTATTTGCATCAATCGGTTTACCAGGAACTTTCAGTTTCATTGGAGAATTTACCTTGTTATATAGTTTATCTCAACAACAATGGATTTACGCCATTCTTGGAGGAACAACCATTATTTTAGGTGCTTACTATATGCT
Source organism: uncultured Flavobacterium sp. (assembly GCF_947632075.1). Taxonomy (GTDB): domain Bacteria; phylum Bacteroidota; class Bacteroidia; order Flavobacteriales; family Flavobacteriaceae; genus Flavobacterium. The sequence continues at coordinate 26,274 of NZ_CANRNX010000026.1, read as the reverse complement.
TAAAATGTTTCAGAATGCAGTTTTAGGAAATACAAACAGAAAAACTTTTGCCGATTTAAATACAACTGAATTTGTGGTTTTACTGGTTTTAGCAATCGCTGTTATTTTCTTCGGAATTTATCCAAAACCAATTTCAGATTTACTATTTATTTCTATTTAATAACTTTCTAATCATTTAAAATGCATTCGGGAAACCGATTCCATTTAATTCAAAAATAATATGAATACATTAATTGCATTAGCAGGATTAGCCGTTTTAATTTTGGTTTTAGAAATTATAAACCTACGTAAAACCATTGTGCCATTAACGCTTTTAGGATTATTGGCTGCACTTGGAATTACCATTTGTGATTTCGAAACTTCACAAGCTTTTTACAATAACATGATTGTTGTAAACAAAACCAATATGGTTTATTGTAGTTTGTTTATTGTAATTACTTTTTTCATTGTTGCAATGAGTCAAGATTTTTACAAACCTCATTATGAAAAAATTTCCGATTATATTTCCTTAAAAATTTTCCTATTAATTGGAGCTGTTTGTATGACCGTTTTCGGAAATTTAACCATGTTCTTCATCGGATTAGAAATCTTGTCTATCACACTTTACATTCTTGCTGGAAGTAATCCCACAAAAATTAAAAGTAACGAAGCTGCTATGAAGTATTTTCTTCTAGGTTCTTTCGCGTCAGGATTTATTCTATTCGGAATTGCTTTGGTTTACGGAGCAACAGCTTCTTTTGATATCAACGGAATTTCTCAAGCCTTATTAAACCCAGCAACACCAAGTTGGTTAGCTATTGGAGTTTTATTAATGACGATTGGAATGTTGTTTAAAATTGCTGCATTTCCTTTTCACTTTTGGGCACCAGATGTATATCAAGGTTCACCAACAATTACAACTGCATCAATGAGTACATTGGCAAAAGTAGCGGCTGTATTTACTTTGTTTAAAATCAATAACATCTTTTCGGCTTACATGCCAGAAAACTTTACAACGTTATTAATCTTCGTTTCAATTGCAACCATGTTCGTAGGAAACATTATGGCATTAAAACAAGATAACATCAAACGTATGTTAGCTTATTCAGGTATTTCACATGCCGGCTTTATGATGATTGCTTTATTCAATACAACAAACGCAACTGCCGAATTGTTTTATTATGCTGCAGCTTACGCTATGGCAAGTATAGCAGCTTTTGCAATAATTATTGCGGTTTGTAAAAATTATAAAGACGAGAAAATTAAACACTTTAAAGGTTTAAACAAACAAAATCCAATGATGACTGCTGTTTTATCAATGGCGTTGTTATCAATTGCAGGAATTCCAATTTTTGCAGGTTTCTTTGGTAAGTTTTTCATGTTTGATTCGGCTTTACAAAACGGTCACTTAACATTAGTAATCTTCGGAGTTATTAACTCTATCATTAGTATTTATTACTACTTTAAGGTAATCAATCTAATGTACACACAAGACCAAGTAGACGAACTTCCACAAACCAATCACAGTTGGATTTATAAAACAGTTGCTGTTTTAGCCATCTTAATCAACATTTTAATGGGACTTTGTCCATCATCAATCTTGAATTTATTCTAAGTTTTTAGTTGATTTATATTTTTATTATGAAAAGTCGGACGTTTGTTCCGGCTTTTTTTGTGTAATTTTATATCAGAAAGAACAAAAAATGATAATTCCAGCCCGACATATATCAGAAAATTCAGATGCCTTTTCAAGTTATTGGAATCCGAAAACGAGTACCTATTTCAATTCAAAACTTTCAAAAAACATATCGTTGAAAGATGCCGAAAAATACATTAAATATTATTTTCAAATCGATGAATTAGGTGATGCTATTGCAGAAGAATATTTAGTAAAACATGGTTTTGGAAAAGGAATGGGAATGTTACATCAAATGATTACTTCCTACCCAAACAATAAAGAAACGTATTCTGAAAACACACAGAAATTTCTAAATCAAATATTCACTATTCCAACATGGTTAGACCACGATTTAATTGAGGCAGGTTGTAATTTCAGTAACAGAACTGGCACCTCTGGTTTGGCAACTTTACGTAATTATTCATTAATGGGAGGTTACGAATCTTCTGCCATTAATAAACCTTTAATCTTTACCGAAGCTTTAAAAAAAGGAGCCGTGAAACGCTTGTCTGACACCGTAGTTTTTTGGATTAATGTTACAAGTAAAAACGAATTACAACTTAAAGGAAAAGGATTTTACAGCGCCATCACAACCAGATTGATTCATTCGTATTCACGCATTATGATTGAAAAAAATCCAGATTGGAAATCGGAACTTTGGGGCAGACCTTTAAATCTTTGGGACATGTTAGCAACCAATTTAGGATTTTCAATCGCTTATATTGATGGGTTAAAAAAATTAAACTTCCATCCTACTCAAAAAGAAATCGATGGAACTTTACATCTTTGGAAATATGTAGGTTATTTAATTGGAATTCCAGAACATCTTTTGGTCGAAAACGAACAACAAGCTGTTGATGCCTTGTATTTATGGAGTAAAACACAAAAAGGCGTCGATGCAGATTCGGTTGCTTTAGCACATTCGTTGTACACAGAACCAAAAAATGTAACGTTCACCAACTCAACCCTGTTAAAAAACTTTGTGTACAAAACCAATTTAGGCTATAATTGCGAAATGTTAGGAACAGAAAGTTGTAACAAACTTCAAATTCCAAAAACCAAAGCCATTTATTGGGTAAAAATGATAAAAAACATGAATGCCATAATTGAAAAATTGGCTTTTAGTTCAAACACCATGTACAAGCAAATTGTAAAACGTGGTTACAAACAACAGGTCGAAGTTCGTGAATTATATCACCTAGAAAAGTAATTTTTATAAGAAGCTATTTCCAGCTTTACGCTAAATCTTTTACTTTCTAAAAAAAGTAAAAGGATATCGCTTCAATCTGGGCTAAAAAAAAGCCGACTTACAATTGTGAGTCGGTTTAATAATTTTATAGAAATGATAATTAACCATTTACACCAAATCTTTCTGCAGAAGTTCCATCTTCCTCATCAGATTGCCATTTTAAATTCTTAAAAACAATATTATTTTCAACGCCAATTTCTTGAATCCCTACAATAGAATTACTAACCGTTTCTCTAAATTTCTTTCCTTCATCAAAATAAATCCAATAATAAAGCTCAAAAGAAAAATTACCATTCACTTCAACAGAAGTTACATAAAAATCAATATCAGTATTTGGAAGTAGATTAGAGAAAACGCTAATTTTAGCTTGAACAAGAGTTTTTAATTTGGATAAATCGTGATAATTCTCTACATCGACTTCAATACAAACTCTACGCTTTTTGTATTTAGAATAATTCATGAAAGTTCCGCTATAAATAAGCTGATTAGAAACGTAAATTTCCTGTCCGGTTCTATTAGATAAGGTTGTAGTTAACCATCCAACCAGCTCAACCTTTCCGTAATGACCGTCTAGTTGAACCCAATCTCCTTTAACGAAAGGTTTCTGTAAAAAAAGTAATAATCCAGAAAAGGCATTAGAAGCAATATCTTTTAAAGCAAAACCAGCAATAATACCTACAATTCCGGCACCTGCCAAAATTTTAGTTAAATACTGTTCAAGACCAACTACGTTTAAAAAAAGAAAATATCCTAGAAATAAAAAAATGTAGTAAATGATTTTAGAAACTAAATTTAAAACATCTGGATGTTTACTTAGTAATTTAGCATTTACCTTTAAAAATATCTTTTTAGAAACACGTCCTGCAACGAAGCAAACAAATAAAAGTAAAACTCCGATAATAATTTTTGCACCAATCACTTCGGTATCAAACTCCCAGCCTTTAAAAACTTTTATTAACGAATCTTTCATAAAACAAACTAAAATAGAACGCAAAGATAAACTATCTAAAAAAACCATGAACAACAAAAAGTCATCTATTAATAGATAATTTCATATTAATCAATTCAACTTTTATCTGTAACTTTACGTAACAAATCCGTAAAAAACATGTCAAAATTATTCGAATCTTTACAATTAAAAAATCATACGTTACAAAATCGAATTGTAGTTTCACCAATGTGCCAATACACTTCTGAAGATGGTTTTGCAAACAATTGGCATTTGGTACATTTAGGTCAATTTGCTATTGGGAAAGCTGCAGTTATCATTCAAGAAGCTACGGCAATTTGCCCTGAAGGAAGAATTTCTTATGGGGATTTAGGTATTTGGAAAGATGAACATATTGAAAAATTAGCAGAAATAAATGAATTCATAAAATCACAAGGTACTTTAGCGGGAATTCAATTGGCACATGCCGGTAGAAAAGCAAGCACAAACAAACCTTGGATTAATAGAAATCAATTTAAACCAAACGAAACAAACGGATGGCAAACTATGGCTCCTTCAGCAATTGCTTTTAACGAAACAGATCATACTCCAAAAGAATTATCTTTAGAAGAAATTGGAATCTTAATCAAGCAATTTAAAGAAGCTACTAAAAGATCCGTTCAAGCCGGATATGATATTATTGAAATTCATGGAGCACATGGTTATTTAATCCATCAATTTTTATCTCCATTATCAAATCTAAGAAAAGACAAATACGGAGGTTCTTTTGAAAACAGAATTCGTTTTCTATTAGAAATTGTTGATGCCATGAAAACCGAATTAACCACACAATCGCTATGGATTCGCTTATCTGCGACAGACTGGGCTGAAGGTGGTTGGACTTGTTACGAAACTGTGAAACTTTGTCAAATTTTAAAAGAAAAAGGTGTTGAAGTTATGGATATTTCTACAGGCGGATTGGTTCGTCATCAAGTAATTCCAGTTTCAAAAAATTATCAAGTACCATTCGCAGAACGCGTTAAAAAAGAAACCGGTGCAGTAACTGGCGCTGTTGGTTTAATTGATTCTGGTAAACAAGCTGAAGAAATTTTACAAAACAACGAAGCTGATTTAATTTTTGTTGCACGTGAATTTTTAAGAAACCCTCATTTCGTTTATCAAGCAGCTATTGATTTAGGTGTAGATTTAACTTGGGCACCACAGTATGAGCGCGGAAAAGAATAGATTATAAAATCCTGAGATTAAGTTTTCAGGATTTTTTTTGTGTTTGTTGTCAGGAAAAACAAATTCTTACGACTATAGTTATGAAAATCAAAATCATTAACTAAGAGAAAGGGAATTAATTATGAAAACGAGAACAGTAACATTTGGTGGCGGATGCTTTTGGTGTACCGAAGCCATCTTCAAAAACACAAAAGGTGTATTAACTGTAAAAAGTGGTTTTAGTGGTGGCTTCATAAAAAATCCACCATATAGAGAAGTTTGCACAGGTAGAACCGGACATGCAGAAGTAATTCAACTTACTTATAATTCAGAAATAATAAGCCTAGAAGAATTACTTACCATTCATTTACTAACTCATAATCCTACAACTGTAAATGCACAAGGAGCTGATAAAGGAAGCCAATATCGCAGTATTATTTTTTACAATGATACTGAAGAACTAGAAATTATAGAAAAGGTAGTTGAAGTTGTTCAAGAGTATTTTGATGAACCCATTGTAACCGAAATTAAACCTTTTGAAGTTTTTTATAATGCAGAAAAAAATCATCAAAATTATTACAATGATAATAAAGATGCCTTATACTGCAGAATGGTAATTTCACCAAAATTAGCTAAATTCAGAAAAAACTTCTCAAAATATTTAGCTGCCTAATTTATAAATATGGAAAAGATAAATGCAGTCATTTTTCAAAATCAGCCTAATAGATATATTCTAATTTCAGGAAATTCAAAAGATGCACCTTCGTGTCCATACGGAAATAAATATCAATGGATTGGGTTTGATCTGCAAGAAAAGAAATACATTAGATTTACAAAATCTGTATTTAAAAAACTAGTTCAAAATAAATAACACTTAAAAAATACAATCATGCTAAATTGGAATAACATTATCAGTTTTATAAATAGAGGAAATCCTGCTCCAGATCGTAGAGTTGAAAAAACGGAGGAAGAATGGGCAGAGCAATTAACTCCAGAACAGTTTTACGTAACTCGAAAACACGGAACAGAAAGATCATTCAGTAATGATTTATGTAGAAGTTTCGATCCGGGTTTATATTCATGTGTTTGTTGTGGCACCTTGCTTTTTGATGCTTCTGAAAAATTTGAATCAGGGACAGGTTGGCCAAGTTTTACACAACCAGCTGCTGAAAACAGTATTAAATACATAAAAGATTCTTCTTTCGGAATGATTCGAGTTGAAACACAATGTAATACTTGTGATGCTCATTTAGGTCACGTTTTCCCAGATGGACCAGAGCCAAGTGGATTACGTTATTGTATGAATGGCGAAGCTTTAGTAAAAAACAAATCATAAAAAAATCCTGCTTAAGCAGGATTTTTTCTTTAAGGCATAACCTTATATGTAGGATCTTCATCTATATTCACTTCTATAATTCCTTCTGCGTTTCGTAACAACAAAATAGAATCAGCACTTAAATGTTTTAAAATAACTTTCTTATTCAATTTCGCATATTTCGAAGTCAATAAATGAACAGTTTCAATAGCACTCATATCGGTAATTCTACTATTTTTAAAATCAACGATAACCGTAGATGGATCATCTTGAATAGAAAAACTTTCGTTAAACGAAGTAATAGAACCGAAGAAAAGCGGACCCGAAACTTCGTAAACTTTAGTTTCTGTATTAATAAAGTTTGTTTGAATTTGAATGCGTTTTGAACTTTCCCACGCAAAAACCAACGCTGAAATAATTACTCCTACCAAAACAGCTAATGCCAAATTGTGCATAAAAATGGTAATCAGGGCAACCAAAATACTAATCAAAACATCAGAAAGTGGCATCTTTCGTAAACCTTTAAACGAAGCCCATTGAAAGGTTCCTATAGAAACCATCATCATTACACCTACCAATGCTGCCATCGGAATTTGTTCTATAAACGGAGCACCAACTAAAATAATTAACATAATAGTTACAGCTGCAACAATTCCAGAAACACGTGTTTTAGAACCAGAATTCAAATTCACAAACGTTTGAGCAACCATAGCACAACCTCCCATTCCGCCAAAAAAACCATTTAAAATATTAGCTCCACCTTGAGCCATCGCTTCTTTGTTTGAACTTCCTTTTGAATTAGTTATCTCATCAACCATCGTCAAAGTCAATAAAGTTTCAATTAAACCAACTCCCGCCATAATTAGCGCGTACGGAAAAATAATCTCTAAAGTTTTGAATTCTAACGGAACCATTGGAATATGAAATGAAGGTAAACTTCCGTCGATATTCGCGATATTAGCAACTGTTTTCGTATCGATATTTAAAAAATAAACAGCTGCAAAAACTACCAAAATGGCAACTAACGAAGCAGGTATTTTTTTTGTTACTTTCGGAAAGAAATAAACAACCAAAATAGTTAAACCAGTTAAACCAATCATGGTATAAAGTGGCAAGCCCGAAAGCCAATCATCTGTACCTTGTATTTTAAACTGATTGATTTGAGACATAAAAATAATACAAGCCAATCCATTTAAAAATCCGTACATAACAGGTTGAGGAATCAATCGAATAAATTTCCCAAATTTTAAAGCACCAACTAAGAATTGTAAAATTCCGGCTAAAACCAAAGTCGCAAATAAATATTCAACGCCGTGCGAGTTTATCAATGCAATTAAAACAACAATTGTTGCTCCTGCTCCACCAGAAATTAATCCCGGACGACCACCAAAAATAGCCGTAACAATTCCCATAATAAAAGCACCGTAAAGTCCAATCAATGGAGACAATCCGGCAAGAATTGCAAAAGAAAGCGATTCTGGAATCATGGTCATAGCTACCGTTAAACCGGCTAAAACCTCAACTTTATAATCTATTTTTTTTAGGTTTTGAACCTGCGAAAATATATCCATATCAAAAATAAAATGCAAAGATAAACTATTGGCAATATTTTATGTTTTTATCAAATAATAAAAATGGTAATTTTGCAAGCTTAAATATTTGAATATGAATAAAGGATTAATCGCTTTAGCTTTTGGTGGATTAGCCATTGGAATGACCGAATTTACAATGATGGGAATTCTTCAAGACATTGCTAAAGATTTACATATTGCCATACCAGAAGCCGCGCATTTAATTGCCATTTACGCATTAGGTGTTGTAGTTGGAGCTCCAATTTTAGTACTTTTCACAGGTAAATTCTCACCTAAAAAAGTGTTGTTATTTTTAATGCTTTTGTTTTTTGTATTTAATGGGTTATTCGCCATTGCTCCTACTCAAGAAACATTAATGATTACGCGTTTTTTATCAGGATTACCTCATGGTGCATTTTTTGGAGTTGGCTCTGTTGTAGCAGCACAATTAGCCCAAAAAAGAAAAGAAGCCCAAGCCATAGCCATTATGTTCACCGGAATGACGATTGCGAATTTAGCAGGGGTTCCATTAGGAACATATATCGGACATCATTATTCTTGGCGATATACGTATGCGATAATTGCTCTTTTAGGATTGGTAACATTTGCAGCCATTTACTTTTGGCTACCAAAAACAGAATCATCTTCGTCTAATGATATTATTGGTCAAATCTCGTTTTTTAAACGTTGGGAGGCTTGGTTATTAGTTGCAATTATTTCTATTGGAACCGGAGGTTTATTTGCTTGGATTTCTTACATCGGACCAATGGTAACGAAGGTTGGAGGATTAGCAGAAAATCAAATTCCTATTATTATGTTCTTAGTTGGTTTAGGAATGTTTTTTGGAAATTTAATTGGCGGAAAATTAGCCGATACCATTTCACCAACCAAAGCAGCAATGGCATCATTTACGGCAATGGCTCTTTGTTTAGTCGCAGTATATTTCACAGCCGAATCTTATTATATGTCGTTTGTAATGGCATTTGTAACTGGAATGGTTTCGTTCACCATCGGATCATCTTTACAAATGATGTTAATTACGACTGCAAAAGGTGCTGAAACTTTAGCTGCTGCTGCCGGACAAGCAAGTTTTAATTTAGGAAATACCTTAGGTGCTTATTTTGGTGGAATTCCAATTACCATGGGATTAGCTTACAACTCACCTGTTTTAGTTGGAGTTGGAATGGCTTTTTCTGGAGCTATTTTAGCATTCATCTTTTTACGAATTGTCGTTGCAAAAAAAGGAATATAAATAAAAAGGTCTAACTACTTAGTTAGACCTTTTTTAATATAATTTGATAATTTAATTAGAATACGTATTTAACTCCTAAACTAAGAGCTTGTCCTAAACCAGAGTCTACATTAAGATTAAATGAATTTGTAGCGTCTCCATCTTTTGGTTTTGAACTTTCCCATCCTAAAACACCAAGTTTTGCTTCAACAGACCAGTTTTTTGATAAAAAATAATCCATACCTAAACCTAAATTAACTCCAACTGAAGATTCTTTGTAATCTCCTGATTTTGTAAAACTTAATGGTACTGCAGCTTCCCCAAATAATAAGAAATTATCTGTAACTCCCCAATATTTTCTAGCTAAAGGTTGTACAATAAATGTACCTCCATTTTCTTTATCACCTCCATCTACTTTAGTAGATACACCTGTATATCCAATTGCTAATCCAACAGCCGTTGTTGGAGCAACAAAATATCCAACAGCTGGTAGTACAGTATAAGTTGACACTGTCTGTTTAGGCATTAATCCTTCTTCAGGAGTAGTTTTAGAGCCAAAACTAACATTTCCCATTAAGAACCATCTGTCTTTAAAACCATCTTGTGCGTTTGCAGCAAATGCAGTTAAAGCTATAACTGCTAAAATTACTTTTTTCATAAATAATCATTTTTTATTTAATCAAAAATATAACATTTTAAATATTAAAAAACTGACAAAAGTCATAAAAATAAAAATATTCCAAATAATTAAACTTAAAAAAATAACTAAATACTTATAAAAACCATATTATAGAGATAGAAAAACAATTGTTATTTAATAAAATTAAAATAAATAACAAAAGGCAATTCTTTCGAATTGCCTTTTGTTAAAAATATAATCTAAAATATTAGTATCTGTAATATTCTGGTTTGAAAGGTCCTTGAACCTCAACACCAATATATGCAGCTTGTCCTTCAGATAAAGTTTCTAACTCAACACCTAATTTTGCTAAGTGCAAAGCAGCTACTTTTTCATCTAAATGTTTAGGTAACATATAAACATCGTTCTCGTAATTAGCTGAATTTTTCCATAATTCAATTTGAGCTAATGTTTGGTTTGTAAATGAATTCGACATTACAAAAGATGGGTGACCTGTAGCACAACCTAAGTTTACTAAACGTCCTTCAGCTAAAATAATAATATCGTTTCCGTTTACGTTGTAAATATCAACTTGTGGTTTTACTTCTTTTTTAGTAGATCCGTAAGTTGCGTTTAACCAAGCCATATCAATTTCGTTATCGAAGTGACCAATGTTACAAACAACCGTTTTATCTTTCATTTTTTCGAAGTGACGACCAATAACGATATCTTTATTTCCTGTAGTTGTGATGATGATATCAGCATTTCCAACAACAGTATCTAATTTTTTTACTTCGAAACCATCCATTGCAGCTTGTAAAGCACAAATTGGATCGATTTCTGTAACTATTACAATAGAACCAGCACCACGGAAAGAAGCAGCTGTTCCTTTTCCTACGTCACCATATCCACAAACAACCACACGTTTTCCTGCTAACATTAAATCTGTAGCACGACGAATAGCATCAACCGCAGATTCTTTACATCCGTATTTGTTATCGAATTTAGATTTAGTAACCGAATCGTTTACGTTGATTGCAGGCATTGGTAAAGTACCTGCTTTAACGCGCTCGTATAAACGGTGAACACCAGTTGTAGTTTCTTCAGATAATCCTTTAATTCCAGGAACTAAATGAGGGTAACGGTCAATAACCATGTTCGTTAAATCTCCACCATCATCTAAGATCATATTTAATGGCTGACGGTCTTCACCAAAGAATAACGTTTGCTCAATACACCAATCAAAAGACTCTTCATCTAAACCTTTCCAAGCGTAAACTTGAATTCCTGCTTCTGCAATTGCAGCTGCAGCTTGGTCTTGAGTTGAGAAAATGTTACAAGAACTCCAAGTAACCTCAGCTCCTAAAGCTTTTAATGTTTCAATTAAAACTGCTGTTTGAATAGTCATGTGTAAACATCCAGCAATACGAGCTCCTTTTAACGGCTGCTCATCTTTATATTCTTCGCGTAATGCCATTAAACCTGGCATTTCAGCTTCAGCTAATTCAATTTCTTTTCTTCCCCAAGCAGCTAAAGAAATATCTTTAACTTTATATGGTACGTAAGGTATTGTTTCTGTACTCATTGATATTGTATATTTGTATAAACAAAATTTTATGCAAATTTAGTAAATTCCTACTTAATTACACTAAATTAGATTCTTAATAAACCGTTAATACTAAAATGCCACTTTACAAAACCATTCAAATCAAGAACAACTCACAGATTTATATTTGGAAAATCACTGAAAACTTTGACACTTTATTTAAAGAAACACCTCTAAGAGATGTGAGCTTAGCTCGATTAGAAAAAATGCTTTCCAAAACACATCAGTGCGGTTTTTTAAGTGTTAGACATTTATTGAAAGAAGCTGGTTATTCTGATTTTGATTTGTATTATGATGAAAACGGAAAGCCGAATTTAAAAGACGGAAAACATATTTCAATCACACATTCGTTTGATTTTTCGGCAATTATAGTAAGTGATGAAAATGTAGGAATTGATTTAGAACAAAATCGAGATAAAATTATTCGAATTGCAGAAAAGTTCATCGATTCTGAATTTGAATATTTAGATAAAGAAAACAACTACATTGAGCAATTAAGTGTTGTTTGGGGTGCAAAAGAAGCTTTATACAAAATGTGTAATTCTAGAAGTTTGAGTTTTAAACAAGATATGCACATTCATAAATTCCATTTAAATTCGGAAATTGTTACTGCACATATATTTTCTGAAAAATTAAATTTCAATCAAAGCTTCCGTTTACATTTTGAAAGTTTTGAAAATTACACTTTAGTTTACGCCTTAGAAAATAATGAATAATTTTACAGAGCAAATTCATAATCACTTCTGTTATGCTGAACTTGTTTCAGCATCTCACAAGCTTATTTTAGAATTGCTTAATTATAATAATGAATAAAACCCAATTACATAGCGAATTAGATTTTAAAGCCGTTCGAAGTTCTGGCGCCGGCGGACAAAACGTGAACAAGGTTTCAACCAAGGTGATTTTAAATTGGAATAGTTTAGGTTCTTCGGGTTTAACCGAAAACGAAATCGTTCGTATTCAAGAAAAATTAGCTAACCGAATTAATAAAGAAGGTGTTTTAATTTTGGAATGTGACCAAACCCGAAGTCAGCTTAAAAACAAAGAACTCGTAACCAAACGATTTTTCTATTTGTTAGAAAATGCTTTGATTGTTGCCAAAAAACGAATTGCAACTAAAATTCCAAAATCGGTAATCAGAAAACGATTAAACGATAAAAAAATCAACTCAGAGAAAAAGCAAAACAGAAATTTTAAGTTTTAATTCGTATTTTTAAAGCATAACATTTTTAGATGTAAAATGAACGAAAATAAACTTATAAAATCTAATTTCTTAGATTTAGTTGTCATTGCAATGAGATTGCTTTTGGCATTTACTTTTTTAAATTACGGATGGAGCAAGCTTACAGATTCTCAGTTTGGAAATTTAACCCCTGAAGAATTAGCTACTCCTATTAAAGATTTATCTTTATTTAAGATTTCTTGGTTTATTTTTGACTACGAGCCTTTTAAATCGTTTATTGGAATATTTCAAATTATTGCTTCATTATTAATTCTATTTAGAAGAACTACAGTTTTAGGAGTTTTTATCCTAATTCCTATCATACTTAATATCCTAATCTTAGATATAATGATAATGCCACCTTCGATGAAATCTGCATTTGTATTTCGCCTATCATTCTATCTATTCTTTTGCTTTTATATTTTATATCAGTATAAAAAAGATTTATTAAAAGTATTCAAGATACTTACAGTAAAAAGAAATTTCATTAAACATAAATATTGGAAGTACTTATTCGTTCCGTTGTTAATGATTTTGTTAGAAATAATTAGTTCGATATTTAATATGCTATATTATTTTATAATTGAACCCGAATTAATAACTCAATATTTTAAAAGTTTATTTTAGTAGAATTTCCTTAAATTTGATATTGTTTTTCAAGAAATTTAAACACGAAAAAAGAAATCTAATCATAATCTTAAAAGCATTTATTGTTCTTTCGAAAAAAGAACTATATTTGTCGCGTCTCAAAGGGGTGCCAATTACGGCTGAGATCATACCCAATGAACCTGGGCAGGTAATGCTGCCAAGGGAAATTACAGACTTTTCGAGTGCACGCGGAAGGTCGCATTTACATATCAATTTATTAATCAAACAAAATAACGCCCCTTTTATTTGTAAAAGTATTTTTACGAATGAAAACAAACTTTTTGTTATTTACACTTGCTGGAACTTTATTTTCGGCAACAACAAATGCACAAACTGAACAAAAAAAAGATTCAGTATCTCATGAAACTTTAGATGAAGTTTTAATTCAAGCCGTTCGTGCCAACAAGAAAACACCAATCGCATTTTCGAATTTATCCAAAGAAGAAATCGCTAAGAAAAATCTTGGACAAGACATTCCGGTTTTAATGAACTTTATGCCATCTGTTGTTACTACTACCGACGCGGGTAACGGAGTTGGCTACACCAGTATTCGTGTCCGAGGAAGCGATGCAACTCGAGTTAACGTAACTTTAAACGGAATTCCGTATAACGATTCTGAATCTCAAGGTTCATTTTGGGTAAACATGCCCGACTTTGCTTCGTCTTTAGAAAATCTACAATTGCAACGCGGTGTTGGAACATCAACAAATGGTTCTGGAGCTTTTGGTGCCAGCTTAAATCTTTTAACCGATGCTTTTTCAGAAAAAAGTTCGGGAGAAATTTCAAATTCTTTCGGAAGTTACAATACCAGAAAACACACCGTTAAATTCTCTACAGGGTTAATGAATAATGCTATTGAAATTTCCGGAAGATTATCTAACATCAATTCAGACGGATATATCGATCGTGCAAAATCTGATTTAAAATCGTATTTCTTACAAGGTACTTTCATTGACGGAAACACTTTAATAAAAGCTTTGGCTTTTGGTGGAACTCAAAAAACGTATCAAGCTTGGAATGGTTTAGAAGATCCTGAAAAAATCAAAAACGATAGAACGTACAATACTTCTGGTGAATATATCGATGCAGAAGGAAACATTCGCTTTTACGATAATGAAAATGATAATTACGATCAAAATCATTATCAATTGCACTGGAATCAACGTTGGAATACACATTGGAATACTAATTTTGCCTTGCATTTAACTACCGGAATTGGTTATTTTGAAAACTATAAAGTTGGTGAAACATTATCTGATTATGGATTACAAAATCCTATCGTAAATAATCAAGAAATTGAAGAAGCTGATATTATCAGACAGAAATTCCTAAAAAATAATTTCTATGGATTTACATTTTCATCGAATTATAAAAAAGGAAAATTAGATTTTATTTTTGGAGGAGCCGCAAATAAATATGAAGGCGATCATTACGGAAAAATTCTTTGGGTTGATGCACCAGTAAAATACAGTTACGAACAACAATATTACTTTGATCAGGCTACTAAAACAGACGCTAACGTATTTGCTAAAGCTACTTATACTTTAGAAGACCAATGGGTTTTATTTGGTGATTTACAATACCGAAATGTGCATTATAAAGCAAACGGAGAAGAAACAGGTTTTGTAAATGACACCTTTAATTTTTTTAATCCGAAAGCAGGTTTAACATATTTAATTAACGATAATCAACAAACGTATTTCTCTTTCGCAAGAGCAAACAGAGAACCTAACCGTTCTGATTATAAATCGGGTGCTCCAAAGCCGGAACGTTTAAATGATTTTGAATTAGGATGGAAATTAAACAAAGAAAAATTTCAGATTAACGTAAACGGATATTATATGCGTTACAAAAATCAGTTGGTTTTAACCGGAGCTTTAAGCGATGTTGGTGCGCCACTTCGTAAAAACAGTGGAGATAGTTACCGTTTAGGAATTGAAATAGATGGAGCTTGGGCAATTACCAAAAAGTTCATTTGGGCTCCAAGTTTTACATTAAGTTCTAATAAAAACATTGATTTCAAGGCTCATATCGATGGAGAAGTACAAAATTTAGGAAACACAAACATTGCATTCTCACCAGATCTTGTAGCGTCGAATGCGTTCACTTATCTTCCCCTAGAAAATTTTTCGATAAGCTTATTAACTAAGTTTGTAAGCGAACAATACATGGGAAATACCGATTCTGAATATTCTAAATTAGATTCATATTTCACAAATGATTTGGTTTTTAATTACAGCTTAAAAACTAAAAAATGGTTCACATCCATAGATTTTAATTTAATGATGAATAATATCTTTAATGTAAAATACATCTCTAACGGATATTATTACACATATGATGATACTTGGAGTAATCCATCAGCAACTAAAACTATTGAAGGTGCAGGATATTATCCACAAGCGATGTTTAATATTTTAGGAGGAATTTCATTAAAATTCTAAATTAAAAAATCCAGCAAAGGCTGGATTTTTTAATTATATATAGTTAGCATTGGACCATTTTGTGTCACTCGATATTGTTTTAAAGGATACGGCGCATCTGCAATTCCTAAATATAAATTGTAAACCAAATCGTCACAACTACAAGTTGCTTCAACTCCATTTAAAATTAAAGCAGAACAACCTAATATTTCATGATTAGAACAAGTTGCTTCGTAAGCTACAAAACCAGAGCCATTATTTAATACCATTACACCGTTAATTCCGTAACCATAAACCATTACAGCATTTCCAGGATATTGCAATCTACTATAAGTTGGCAGCGTAGTATTGATTTGAAAATTAACAGCATAGTTAGGTAAATACGGATTATAAGAACGTAATTCGTCTTTGGAACATCCTATTAATAAAACTGTTACAGAAAACAGTAGAATTAGTTTTTTCATGAATAAAAGATTTGGAAAACAAATTTAATTAATTAACTTTGACTCTTATAGAGTAAAAACGAAAATTAATAACATATATTATCATAGTAAACAAAATCCCGTTTGTTGGGATTTTTTCTATTTTATAAAAACAACGTAAAATTATGAGTAAAGTTTCTTATTACACAGCAGAGGGGCTTAAAAAGTTACGTGACGAGATCGATCATTTAAAAAGTGTCGAACGTCCAAGAGCATCACAAGCAATTGCAGATGCTAGAGATAAAGGTGACTTATCTGAAAATGCAGAATATGATGCAGCAAAAGAAGCTCAAGGTTTATTAGAAATGAAAATTGCTAAAATGGATGAAATTTTAGCTAATGCACGTTTGATTGATGAAAGCCAATTAGATATTTCTAAGGTTTTAGTTTTATCTAAAGTAAGAATTAAAAATCAAGCTAACGGAATGGAAATGACTTACACGTTAGTTGCAGAAAGTGAAGCTGATTTAAAAGCTGGTAAAATCTCTGTTACTTCTCCAATCGGAAAAGGTTTATTAGGAAAATCTCTTGGTGAAATTGCAGAAATCAACGTACCAAACGGAGTTTTAAAATTCGAAATTTTAGAAATCACAAGAGAATAAGCCATGGCATCAATCTTTACAAAAATAATCAGTGGCGAAATTCCTTGCTACAAAGTAGCAGAGGATGAAGATTTCATTGCTTTTTTAGATATCAATCCTAATGCAAAAGGACATACGTTATGTGTTCCGAAGCAAGAAGTTGATAAAATTTTTGATATGGACGAAACACATTATGCTAAATTAATGGCGTTCTCATACAAAGTTGCTAAAGCTTTAGAAAAGAGTATTCCAGCAAAACGTATTGGAATGTCTGTAATTGGATTAGAAGTACCTCACGTTCACGTACATTTAATTCCGTTACAAGAAATGCAAGACATCCAATTTCAAAATAAAGTTTCATTATCTAATGAAGAATTTGCTGCAACAGCAGCATTAATCGCATCACACTTATAACAAAAAAACCTCTTAGTATAATTACTTAGAGGTTTTTTTGTAGGCAATTTGAATAGTTGTTCCTTTACCAACTTCAGATTTTTCTACACGAATTGATCCATTATGATATTCTTCTACAATTCGTTTCGTTAAAGATAATCCCAATCCCCAACCACGCTTCTTTGTTGAAAAACCAGGTTCAAAAATCTTTCGATACATATTTTTAGGAATTCCTTTACCCGAATCAATAATATAAATATATAAGAATTTTTCAGAGTTTTTAATTTTAATAAAAATACCGCCTTTCCCTTTAATTGCATCGATAGCATTTTTAACTAAATTCTCAATAGTCCAACTATGCAGTACATCATTTAAAGGAATTATCACTTCATCAACATCTGTTTGATAGAAGAAATCAATCTGTTTAGATGCACGTGATTTTAAATATTCATAAGATTTTTCAGTTTCTGAAACCACATTCAAAGGCACTAAAATAGGTTCACTTCCAATTTTAGAAAATCGATCGGCAATAGTTTGTAAACGAAAAACATCTTTTTCAACTTCGGTAATCGTTTGTTCATCTACATTGTCTAAACGCATAATTTCAACCCAACCTAAAAGTGAAGACAGAGGCGTTCCAATTTGATGTGCGGTTTCTTTTGCCATTCCAGCCCAGAGCTTGTTCTGTGCAGATATTCTACTCGTTCTAAAATAACTTAAAATGATTCCACCAAACAATAATAAAATCGCGATTAATGCTAAGGGATAATATTTTAGCTTTAGAATTAAAGATGAATTTCCGTAATAAATAAACTGGTCACCTCCTGGATGATTAATTATCAATGGAGTGTTTTCAGACTTTAATCGTTCTAATAATTCATCAATAGCTTCTTGATCTTTCATATCATCAGCCTCAATATTAGACATCCCAATAACACTATCATTTGCAGTAGTTAACACAATAGGAATTGTAGTATTCTTACTCAACACCATCAACGGAAATGTAATATCCGTTTCTTCATCTGCGGTATTAATTGTCTGAGAAGCTGTTGACCAAATTTCCATTTTATCTCGCTCCTCGTCTTTAAAAGTTTGAAACAACAAATAGGTATTCCAAAGTATTAAAACCAATATTGCAAAAGAACAAAAGATAATAAACCAACGCAGATACATTCTTTGTTTTGAAAACATAAACTCAAATTAAAATTTAAATATACTATTTTTTAAACACTTTAATTCATAAATAAAATCAACAATGAAAACAACAAAAACTCAATTCATATTTTTATATTTGTTTGAAACCGAATAATTATAAATATGTTAAGTATTACTCCAAAAGAATTAACACCTGTTCAAGTGCAAGCGTATTTGCAAGCCGCAGTTGGTCCAAGACCAATTGCTTTAGCAAGTACCATCGACGAAGACGGAAATGCTAATTTATCACCTTTTAGTTTTTTCAACATTTTTAGTTCTAATCCACCAATTTTAATTTTCTCGCCTGCCCGTAGAGTAAGAAATAATACAATAAAACACACTTTAATTAACGCAGAAGCAACCAAAGAAGTTGTGATTAACATTGTTAATTATGACATAGTTCAGCAAATTTCTTTAGCGAGCACTGAATATGGAGATGGTGTTGATGAATTCGTAAAAGCAGGTTTAACAAAACTTAATTCAGATGTTGTAAAACCTTTTCGTGTTGCAGAAAGTCCGGTTCAGTTAGAATGTAAAGTAAATCAAATTGTTCCTTTAGGTACTGAAGGCGGAGCCGGAAACTTAGTTATTTGCGAAGTAGTTAAAATGCATATTAACGAAAACATTTTAAATGAAAACGGAGCCATAGATCAAGCAAAAATCGACTTAGTTGCTCGTATGGGAGGAAATTGGTACACCAGAGCAAACGCCGGAATGTTTGAGGTTGAAAAACCATTAACAACTTTAGGAATTGGAGTTGATTCTATTCCCGAAAAAATCAAAAAAAACAATATCTTTGTAGGAAATGATTTAGGAAAACTTGGAAACATAGAACACATTCCAACTCAAAACGAGGCGGATGCTTTTCTTAATGGAAATCAAGATATTAAATCACTTATAAAGCAACAAAACACAGAAGAAATTTACAAAAAAGCCAAAGAACTTTTAGATAATGATAAAGTTTTAGACGCTTGGAAAATAATAGTATCAATACAAAATTAAGAATTAGAAGATGGAAGTTTCAGGAAGAGTTAAAATGATTGGCGAACCACAACAAGTGAGCGCAAGTTTCAGAAAAAGAGAAATTGTTGTTACTACAGAAGAACAATATCCACAACACATTTTAATTGAGTTTACTCAAGATAAATGTGATTTATTGAATGGTTTTCAAGTTGGAGAACCGGTTCGCGTATCAATTAATTTAAGAGGAAGAGAATGGGTTAATCCACAAGGCGAAACACGTTATTTTAATTCAATTCAAGGTTGGAGAATTGACCGTGCTGGACAACAAGCACCACAAGGTCAACCAGCATACGGACAACCTCAGGGTTACGGAGCTCCACAAGGATACGGACAACCTCAAGGAGGATTCAATCAATCGCCACAACAAGCTTACGGACAACCACAACAAGGTGGTTACAACCAAGCACCACAAAATAACTTCAATCAAAATCCAGGTGGTTTTGCACCGGCTCCAGATTTTGGAAACAACGAAGAACCGGACGATTTACCGTTTTAATTCATATCTTTATCCTGATTTTAACAAATCAGGATTTTTTATGTATTTTTTATCTAACGAACTTAGTTTTCCACCAGTATCACAAGCACATCATTCAGGCATTTTAGCTTTTGGTGGAGATCTATCTACCGAACGTTTACTTTTAGCTTACAGCAGCGGTATCTTTCCGTGGTATGAAGAATGCGAACCGATTACTTGGTACGCTCCAGAATACCGAATGGTTCTTCCTATAAATACATACAAACCAAAAAAGAACGTTCGAAATCTTATAAACAGAAATTTATTTACTTGTACAATCAATCAAGATTTTGAGGCTGTAATTAAAAATTGCCAACAAGTAAAACGAGTTGGACAAAATGGCACTTGGATTACCGATGATATTATTGATGCTTATAGTAATTTACACAAGTTAGGAAAAGCTTTATCTGTTGAAGTTTGGCAAAATGGTGACCTAGTTGGTGGCTTATACGGAATTGTAGTTGGAAGAATTTTCTGCGGAGAAAGTATGTTTTCTAAAGTATCAAACGCATCTAAAATAGGATTTGATTTTTTAGTAAATTACTTAAAAGCAAAAGACTTTGTTTTGATAGATGGCCAGGTTTATAATGAATATTTAGAACAACTTGGGTTCTTTGAAACACCCCGAGAAGATTTTATGGAAATACTTGAAGCGTTCAAATAAAAAAAATGATTTAAATCAATTCGTCTTTTAAATACTTTTTAATTGCGTAATGACCCAAATAAATCAAAGGTGTTAAGGCAATTGCTAAACCTAATTTAAAAACATAACCTGTAGATGCCATATTAATATAATCGGAAGTAGTTACTCTTCCGGTTAACCAAAATGCAATTCCAGAAACAATAAAACTATCAAACAACTGCGAGATTACTGTTGAACCAGTACTTCGTAACCAAATATGTTTTCCTTTCGTTAATCCATTAAAGAAATGAAACAAGGTCATATCCAATAATTGCGAGAATAAAAAGGCGATAACGCTCGCTACAATAATCCACATACTTTGACCAAAAACCTGATTAAAAGATTCATCTGTAACAACTGAAATTCCAGAAGCAGGAATTACCATGGCTAAAAACAAAATAATAAAGCTATAAATGATTAAACCAGTTGTTAAAAAAGTTAACTTCTTTACACCTTTCTTTCCAAAATGTTCGTTGATCAAATCGGTTGCTACAAAAACAATCGGCCAAGGTAAAATTCCAACACTTAGAATAAACGGACCGACTTCTATTAACTTCCCTCCAATTAATTCGGCAACAATAGCATTGGTGATAAACAAACCACCAAGAATGATATAAACAATTTGTTTTTTAGTTAATTCCAAAATTTAATTCTTTTTAAAACAAAAACAATCCGATACGTGATCGTTTACCAACCCAACCGCTTGCATAAAAGCATAAACAGTTGTTGACCCCATAAATTTGAATCCGCGTTTTTTCAAATCTTTAGCAATTTTATCAGACAAATCTGTTTTTGCAGGAACATCTTGCAAAGTTTGAAAGACATTTAAAATAGGTTTATTATCAACGAAGTTCCAAAGATAATTAGAAAAACTTCCAAATTCATCTTGAATAAGTTGAAACAATTTGGCGTTATTTATTGCAGCTTCAATTTTTCCGCGGTGACGAATAATTCCTTCATTTAAAAGTAATTCATCAATTTTGTCTTGATTATAATTTGAAATCACTTCATAATAAAAATTATCAAAAGCATTTCTGAAGTTTTCTCTTTTTTTAAGAATCGTAATCCAACTTAAACCTGCCTGAAACGATTCTAATAATAAAAACTCAAATAAAATAGCATCGTCATAAACAGGTTTACCCCATTCTTCATCATGATATTTGATGTATAACTCATCATTTGAAACCCAACCACATCTTTTCATAACTAATTTAATTAATACACTTAGATTCATCTAATAAATGTATAAAATATAAATATTATTAAAAATTAACATTTAGTTAACAAAAAAAAAAAAAACAATTTAATAGGTTTGTTAAATAATTATAAACTTACCAATCATGAAAAGAATGAAATTTACATTAGGCATTTTAAGCCTTGCTTTACTATCAACTACTTTTTTTGTTTCTTGTAACAATGAAGATGAGGCAACACCACAACAAGAGAATAATAACATCACTAATCTAGCTCGTGGAAGTGTTCGCTACCAAAGTGAAACACAAGAATTTGTCAAGTATTTTTATAATAATGACTATAAAATTCTGAAAGAAGAAACTATTACGAATGAGGATAAAGAAACATTTATAGTTTCAACCATCGAATCGAAAGGAATTGAAAGAGGTTTTTTAGTTACAATAGTAAACGAAAACAAAGTAGTTTTTGCAGATAAAGATGATTCTTCGAAAACATTAACTCATTTTGATTTATCTCAGGCTGAACCATTACAGAAATTAGACTTTTCAAATCCAATTAACGAAAATGAAGAGCTGAAAACTCATTGTATTGGAAATTTTTAGGATTCAATTTTGGGAAATTTTGGGGACATAGTAAAAAATATGGTAATGGTCCTATTTATGGTATAGAACCAGGCTCTAGTTACCAAAATTGTGTTGAAACCTATGTAATTTTAGGTTTAGAATTTCAGAATGGTAAATGGGGGCCTTGCTACAAATAAAACTTTCACTAAGAAATCTTCTAGAAGGTTTCTTAGTTTTTTTTTAAAATTAAATTATGAAAACTATTCTATTTTTATTTACATCGCTTATTTCGACAATTTGTTTATCTCAATCTAAGCATACCACAATAGATGCAGAAACACATAAAATCATACCTTATGTATCCGTTTTTAAAAATGATACACTAGTAGGAATCACAGACAAAAAAGGTGAAGTTTTTTTGATAGAGAATAATTACACTTACAAAAAAGATGGCTACACACAAAACATTTCGAACGATAAAGAAATAAAATTAGAAAAGGGATTCGAAGATTATTTAGATGAAATGATAATTGAAAAGCCTAGAAAAACAACAACCAGAAAATTCGGTAAAGTCGAAGCACATCAAGTTTTCATGAAAGATTTAGAATTTATAAACTTTATTGAACCAAAGAAAGACGAAATTAACAAACTCATTTATAAAATTTCGTATCAATTAGGAAAAAGAGAAAGTTTTAAATTAAGTGAATCTATATTTAGATTTTCTATTTATAATGCTCAAAAAGAAAAAATTTATTATGAATTTATAGAAAGTGATTCTTACGACTTATCCATCATCCCAAATCAAACAATCAATATACCTAAGAATGGTGTTTACATTAGCTTGGAATATTTAGGCAAAACAAATTCAGAAAATAACCCAAATGATTTTTTTATATTAACTGACTTGTTTTACAAAACATCAACTTTCTACAAAAGAAATTATCTATATAAAAACAACTGGGAAACCTATGAAGAAATTGAAAACAATGAACGTTTCTCTACTTTATATAAAAATTATCCAGAACCTAAATTTACAAAGTTCAAAAACATAACTCCAGTTTTTACAATAGAATTTTATTAACTATTTTTCTTTAAAAAACTTATCCATAACCATGGCAATTGCCCCATCTCCGGTAACATTTCCGGCAGTACCAAAACTATCCATAGCAATATACAAAGCAATCATCAGCGCTTGATTTTGCGCATCGAAACCTAACATGGTTCCGATAATTCCAATAGCAGCCATAATAGCTCCACCTGGAACACCTGGAGCAGCAACCATGGCAACTCCCAACATTAAAATAAAACCAGAAAAAGAAAAGAAATCAATTGGCATTCCTTGAATCATCATTAAAGCAATGCAACATGCTACAATTTTTAAAGTACTTCCAGATAAATGAATCGTAGCACAAAGCGGAACTACCAATTTAGCAATAGCATCGGAAACCCCGATTTTTTGAACTTGTTGTAAAGTTACTGGTATGGTGGCAGCAGAAGACTGCGTTCCTAAAGCAGTGAAATAAGCTGGCAACATCGTTTTTAAGGCCGTAAACGGATTTTTACCAGCAATTAAACCCGCAACTATAAATTGAATTAAAAGCACTGCAATATGCAAAATAAATATAACGATAATAATTTTGGCGAAAACATTAAGAATTACAAATGCTTGACCTGAATGTGTCATATTTAAGAATATTCCGAATATAAATATTGGAAGAAATGGAATGATTACTTTTTCAATAATCATGTTGATGATTTTCTCGAATTCTAAACTTGCTTGAAGTAACACAGAGTTCTGATTTTTTGCTAAACCAATTCCAACAATGAAAGCAAAGATTAAAGCCGACATCACATCCATAAAAGGTGGAATGGCAATTTGAAAAAAAGGTTGAATTGCTTCTGATTCTGCAACTTGATTTAAGGTTTGGTTGTGAAGTAAATTCGGAAAAAATGCCATACTTGTTCCATAAGATAAAAACCCCGCAAATATAGTTGATCCATAAGCTATTAAAGCAGTTACCCCAACTAATTTACCAGCTTGATTTCCTAAATTTCCTATAGATGGAATAATTAAACCAACAATAATTAAAGGAATTATAAAGTTTAGGAACTGACTAAATAAGGCATTTATTGTAACAAAAACTCCGACAACAGTAGCTTCTACAAAACCTCCAAGAATTATTCCTAATACGATTGATGCAATTACACGAAAAAGTAAATTATTAAATATTTTCATAAATAAAACTAAAGAAAAATCAAAGCTACAAAAATTAAAATCGAGTGCATAAAAAAACCCAAATCAATTGATTTGGGTTTTGTATAACAGTTTATAAAAAACTATCCTAAAGTTACACGTTTAAATCCAGTGATTTCTACACCGAATTGTTTTACGTAATCAGCAACTTTTTTAGATTCGTCTTTGATAAAGTTTTGATCTAATAAACATTTTTCTTGGTCTAAAGAAGTGTTATCAGAGATAAAACGAGCGATTTTTCCAGGAATAATTTTATCCCAAATTTGTTCTGGTTTACCTTCTGCTTTTAACTCAGCTTTAGCAGCTTCTTCAGCTTTAGCTAAAACCTCTTCAGTAATTTGAGATTGAGAAACGTATTGAGGAATGTTTTTTAAAGTTTTTCCTAAACGTACTAACTCTTCGTTATCTTTAATTGTTGCAGCAATACGAGCTTCAGTTTCTGCAGCTACGTAAGCAGGATCTAAATCTTTGTAAGATAAAGTTTCTGCACCCATAGAAGCAACTTGCATTGAAATATCTTTAGCAATAACTTCTGCATCTTTAACTGCAGCAGACAATGCAGTGATTGCAGCAATTTTGTTCACGTGAACGTATGCACCAACAAATGCTCCTTCTAATTTTTCAAATCCACCGATTTCAATTTTCTCACCAATAACTCCAGTTTGCTCAATTAATTTTTCAGCAACAGTCATTGTATCATTATAAGCAGAAGCTAAGAAATCTTCTTTAGTAGCAAAGTTAATTGCTTTGTTTACTAATTCATTAGCTAAAGCAACGAATCCATCATTTTTACCTACGAAATCAGTTTCACAGTTTAAAGTCATAACAACACCAGCAGTGTTATCAGCATTAACTAATGCTACAGCAGCTCCTTCAGAAGAATCTCTATCTGAACGATTTGCAGCAATTTTCTGTCCTTTTTTACGTAAATTTTCAACTGCTTTATCGAAATCTCCTTCAGCTTCAACTAAAGCTTTTTTACAGTCCATCATTCCTGCTCCTGTAGCTTGTCTTAATTTATTTACATCTGCAGCGGTAATATTTGCCATTGTATATAGATTTAAAGTGTTTATTATTAATTAAAAAAAGCCGTTATGGATGACTCAAAGATATGAAATCATCAGCATAACGACTTTAATATACTATTAAGGATTACTCCTCAGTTGTTGCTTGTACCTCAACTTTAGCTGCTTCTTCTTTTTCAGATTTTCTTTCAGAATTTCCTTCAACGATAGCAGAAGTTACTAAAGATAAAACTTTATCAATTGATTTAGAAGCATCGTCATTTGCTGGGATAACATAATCAACCTGACGTGGGTCAGAGTTAGTATCTACCATAGCAAACACTGGAATGTTTAATTTTTGAGCTTCTTTTACTGCGATATGTTCAGCTTTGATATCTACTACAAACAATGCAGCTGGTAAACGTGTCATATCAGCGATAGAACCTAAGTTTTTCTCTAATTTAGCACGTAAACGGTCAACTTGTAAACGCTCTTTTTTAGAAAGAGTCATAAATGTACCGTCTTTCTTCATACGATCAATTGAAGACATTTTTTTCACTGCCTTACGGATAGTAACGAAGTTAGTTAACATACCACCTGGCCATCTTTCAGTGATGTATGGCATGTTAGCTGCTGCTGCTTTTTCAGCAACGATATCTTTTGCTTGTTTTTTAGTCGCTACGAATAATACTTTACG